>DJYG01000007.1 GCA_002450015.1 Cyanobacteria bacterium UBA6984
ATATCAAAAATCGAGAATAATACAAATGGAAGAAGAAAAGAAAGAAACAAAGGAAATTGCAGAGAAAAAAGTGGAAGTAAAAAAACCAGCACCTAAGCACATGGTGCTATTGCAGGAAAAACCCAAACAAAAAATACAAAATTTTATAATCTTGACGCAATAATTTCTGTTGGTTACAGGATTAATTCAAGTCGTGCAACCCAATTCAGAATTTGGGCAACTTCTGTTTTAAAAGAATATTTAGTAAAGGGCTATGCCATTAATCAAGATCAGCTTAAGCAGGAGCAATACAGAGTAAAAACTTTGCAAGATACGATACAACTTTTATCAAGAAGTTTGGCAAATCAGGTTGAAAACCTTGATGACGGACAGAGAATTGCAAAAATTATGTCGAATTATGCAAAAGGTTTGGATTTGTTGGATAATTTCGACCATAAAACACTTGATACAAGGGGTAAATCAGGAAAAGAGAGTGTGGTTATTGCAGAGAAAGAATTTTTATCGGTTATAGATAAGATGAAATCTGAGTTCTCTTCAGATGTTTTTGCTGTTCCTAAAGATAAGAGTTTTTCAAGTTCGGTTAATCAGATTTATCAAACCTTTGACGGCAAAGAACTTTATCCTACTTTGGAAGAAAAAGCGGCAATGCTATTATATTTGATAACAAAAAATCATTCATTCTCAGACGGAAACAAACGTATTGCAGCGAGTTGCTTTTTGTACTTTTTAGAAAAGAATGAAATGCTTGATAAGCTCACAATGTTTGATAACGGAACCCTGTTTGCCTTAACTCTTTTGATAGCTGAAAGCAATCCTAATGAGATGGAAACAATTAAGAATGTTGTGGTGAGTATTCTAAACGGAGGTATTAATGACTGATTTACAATTAAAAAAAATCATAGAAATGCTATTCCAAAGTATTGAATTATTAAAAGAGAATGATTTATATCTAATTGAACATTCAGTACATGAACAAGATTTATCGCACAGAATCGCTCATTATTTTGAAAATCTTCTTAATAATTATAGATGGTATAAAGAATTACCATTAAATGTAGATGTCGAATATAACAAAAACTTTGATGATTCAAAAAAAGTGTATCTAAACTGTTATAATTGCGATGAAACAGAATGTTATATAAAAAAAGAAAATTATGACATAAATAAGTATCAATCATCTTGTAAACCAGATATTATTCTGCATCAACGAGGAAGTAACAGCAATAATATTTTAGTTATTGAAATAAAGAAAAATCAAACTGAATGTGCAGAAGATTTTGCAAAACTATCAGCATTTACATGTACAAAATCGGATTTTAAGTATAAACGGGGTGTTTATATAAATATAGCTGATTCTTCTAATATAATTTTTATGAATGGACAAAAGGAGGCAAAAAATGACCTCTGATTGGAAAGAATGTATAATTGGTGATATATGCAATTCTGTTTCAGAAACATATAAAGGAAATGATGAGCAAGTTGTACTAATAAATACCTCAGATGTTTTAGAAGGTGCAATATTAAATCATAGTAAAGTAGATAATAAGAACTTAAAAGGACAGTTTAAAAAAACTTTCAAAAAAAACGATATACTTTATTCAGAAATAAGACCTGCAAATAAGCGATTTGCATTTGTAAATATTGAAGATACTCATAATTATATTGCCTCTACTAAATTGATGGTAATAAGACCTGATATTGATAAGGTACTTCCTGAATATCTATATATGTTGTTAAAATCTCAATCTTTAATTGACGAATTGCAGCATTTAGCCGAAACCCGTTCAGGAACCTTTCCACAAGTAACATTTTCTTCAGAACTGTCTCAAATGGAAATAAATCTACCACCACTTGAAATACAGCGGAAGATTGCGAGGGTGTTGGGAGCGATTGATGACAAAATCGAATTAAACAATTCTATAAACAAAAACCTCGAACAACAAGCCCAAGCAATATATAGTAATTTCATTGATAATTGCGAAAATAAAATAATTAAAGTTTCAGATATAACAGCAACAGCAAACACAGGTGCTGATGCAATACAAAAAGCACCAATTGTTGATTATGATACAGGAGTAAAATGTATTAGAGTAGGAGACATGAGTAATAACCGTGGTATATACCAATGGGGTTATTCAAAAGTAACAGACGATGTTTTTACACAATATCAATTAAAAAAAGATGATATTCTTGTTACTCGCACTGCTACTCTTGGCTTAAATAGATTAATAACTTCAGATTTGAATGCCGTTTACAATAATGGTTTAATAAGATTAACTGTTGATAAACTTAAAATATTACCTTTAATATTGTATCGTCAATTCCAAACACAAGATTTCTTTAATTTTATAAGCAGAATTGAAAGTGAAACTTCTGTCAGACCAAATATGAAAATTAATTATTTGTTAAGTTATGAATTTAAATGTCCTGATATTGATAAACAAAAGGAACTAGTAGATTTAATTACTCCGATTATGAATATTAAAGAACTTAATATCCAAGAAAATAATAATTTAACCCAACTTCGTGACACACTTTTACCCAAACTCATGAACGGCGAAATCGATGTAGATAAGGTGGAGGTAAATAAAATATGAAATTAAAGTCTTTTTCTATTAAAAATTATAGAAGTATTTTTAATATTTCTAAACTAGATTTTAGTTCCTCTTTAACTACCCTTATTGGGAAAAATAATCAAGGGAAATCAAATATATTACATGCGATATCACTTATATTTGATGTTATAAAATATCATGCAGAAATGTTTGAAACAGGACAACTTCCATTGAGAATGGAAATCTCATATGATTGGAAGAAAGATTTTCCAATTCAAAGACAGAATAACAGTGCATATAGACAAATTTCCATATTAAGTTTGGATTTATGTGCAAATGAAAAAGAACTTCAAGAATTAAAAAAAAGTTTTGATATACCAATATCAAAATACATAATTCTTGAAGTAAAATTTGGCAAAAAATATGAATTAATTCCCAATTTAACTGTACATTTTAAAAATCATAAAAAAAATTATAATTCTTCTGACGATGATATAGTTGGGAAACTTTGTTCATGGATATTAAACAAAATAAGTTATCAATATATTCCTGCTATACGTACTGATAAACTAGCAGAGCAGATAACAAATAACGTTATTTCATTAGAACTTTCTCAATTAAGTCAGAAAAAGAGAGATAGTTTAGAAAAAGCATTTACTCAAATAAGAGAGTTGCAAAAGCCAATACTAGACAAGTTGGAAAAAAATCTTTCTACAACTCTAAAGGATTTTGTCCCTGAAATTCGTTCTGTATCAATTGAAGAGAAACATTCAAATTATATGGCATTGCGGCGATACTCCAATGAAAACGACTTTTTTATTTGGATAAATGATGGTTCTGAAACTGTTTTATCTCAAAAAGGAGATGGGGTAAAAAGTTTAATTACACTAGGTATGATGCGACAAAAAGGGCGTTCCAATATTGGGAAAGGTTTAATACTTGCGATAGAAGAACCAGAATCTCATTTACATCCTGAAGCAATTAGGCAAATTAGTCGAGTGATAAATGATATATCAAAAACAAATCAAATTATAATAACATCTCATTCTCCGCTTTTTGTAAATAGAGATACAGTTAGTGACAATATTATTGTAGAAAATAATTCAGCTAAAAATGCCTCTAATATGAAACAAATCAGAAATATTTTAGGAGTTATTGCCTCTGATAATCTTATAAATTCTGAATTCTCAATTGTCGTAGAAGGTGAAACTGATAAGAAATTTATACAAAAATATATATCAGAGAAATCTTTGATATTATCAAAAATGTTTGAAGATAATAGGTTAAACTTTGAGATTCTGAATGGTATATACAACTTAGAAAATTCCTTAAATAAATTAAATAATATGTCATCTAAATATTTTTGTATTTTAGATTCAGATCAAGTAGCTAAAGCAAACATTAAAAAAGCAAAAGAAAAAGCATTATTAACTTCTGAATTAAAGGAGGTTGCATATTATACAATTGATGGCTTAAAAGAAGCTGAGTTAGAAGATTTAATTAATCCCACGGTGTATGAAAATTATATTTTAAAAAAATATGGCATAAAAATTACTGATAGTATTAAATTTTGTTCTAATAGAAAAATATGGTCAGAACGGGTAAAAGATGCATTTAAGGAAAATGGGAAAGTGTTTGAAAATGATGACATAAGTAATATAATAGAAGATATAAAAATATATATATCAAATTTATGCATAAATGTTGAAGAAGTAATAATAAAAAATAGAACTTCATCTCTTGAAAATATTGTGATACAATTAGAAAATTATTTTGAAAATAAGAAATATTAGGAACAACAAATGTCAATATATACCGAACAAAGTTATGAAAATTCGATAATAGAACTGTTTGAAAAAATGGGATATGACCATGTTTGCGGATATGATGTTGAACATGATTATTACAGCCCTTTGTATGAAGATATTTTGCTCGATGCTATTAATAGAATTAACCCAAAAGCTCCGCAAGAAGCTATTGAGGATGCCCTATTTAAGCTTAAACATATTGAAAATAGTGATATTCCACAACAAAACTCTGTATTTATGGATTACTTGCAAAACGGTATCACCGCAATTTATTTAGAAAACGGGGAAAGCCGTTCTACAATTATCTATCTTGTGGATTACAAAAACATTAACAACAACTCATTCATTATCGCTAACCAATGGACTTTTATCGAAAATTCCGAAAAACGCCCCGATATTTTGTTGTTTCTAAACGGTATTCCTGTTGTTTTAATGGAGCTAAAATCTCCCTCAAGAGAAGAAACTGATGCAAGTGAAGCATACAGACAAATCAGAAATTATATGCACGAGATTCCTACAATGTTTACATATAACGCAATCTGCGTAATGAGTGATTTAATCAAAAGCTGTGCTGGAACAATTACTTCTGACGAGTCACGTTTTATGGAATGGAAAACTAAAGACGGTAAGTCTGAATCCATTAAAATTGCAGATTTTGAAACATTCTTTGAAGGAATTTTCCCAAAAGAAAGGCTACTCGATATTATAAAAAACTTTATCTGTTTTTCATCAGACGGCATAGAAAGAATTAAAATCCTTGCGGCTTATCATCAATATTTTGCAGTCAAAAAAGCCGTTGAATCTACAAAACACGCCACCGAAACTGACGGAAAAGGCGGTGTTTTCTGGCACACGCAAGGCAGTGGAAAATCTTTATCAATGGTATTCTATGCTCACCTCTTACAAGAAGCCTTAAACAGTCCCACAATTGTTGTTTTGACTGATAGAAATGATTTAGATAATCAATTATACAGTCAATTTTCTAAATGCAAGGACTTTCTCCGTCAAACACCAGTTCAGGCTGAAAGCAGAGAAAACTTAAAGAAACTTTTAGACGGCAGAGAGGCAAACGGCATAATCTTTACCACTATGCAAAAGTTTGAAGAATCCGAAGAACCGTTATCTGAACGTAGAAATATTGTTGTAATGGCAGATGAGGCACACAGAGGACAATACGGATTAACCGAAAAAATTGATTCAAAAACAGGTAAAATTAAAATCGGCACTGCAAGAGTAATCAGAAACAGTTTGCCTAACGCAACATTCATAGGTTTTACAGGCACACCGATTTCTCAAAAAGATAAAAATACAAGAGAAGTTTTTGGGGAATACATTGATGTTTACGATATGACACAGGCGGTTGAAGACGGTGCAACTCGTCCTGTATATTATGAAAGCAGAGTTGTTAAGCTTAATCTTGATCAAAACACATTAGCTCTTATTGATAAAGAATACGATTTAATGGCACTAAATGCTGACCCCGAAGTTATCGAAAAGAGCAAAAAACAACTTGGGCAAATGGAAACTTTGCTCGGTGATGATGATGTAATAAATTCATTAGTAAATGATATTATTGAGCATTACGAAACAAACAGGGAACATTTGCTTACTGGTAAAGCAATGGTGGTTGCTTATTCAAGGTCTATTGCACTAAAGATTTATCATAAAATGCTGGAACTTCGTCCTGCTTGGGGTAAAAAAGGTGAAGAAAAAGTTGCTGTTGTAATGACTTCCGGGAATGATGACCCTGAAGAATGGCGTGAAATTATCGGAAACAAAAAACATAAAGAAGAACTTGCTAACAAATTTAAAAAGGCAGATAGTCCGCTAAAAATTGCCATTGTTGTTGACATGTGGCTTACAGGATTTGACGTTCCTTCTCTTGCTACAATGTATGTATATAAACCTATGGCAGGACATAACTTGATGCAGGCAATAGCAAGAGTTAATAGAGTTTATGCAGATAAAGAAGGCGGTTTGGTAGTTGATTATGTTGGAATTGCAACTGCTCTAAAACAAGCAATGAATGATTACACAGTAAGAGATAGAAACAATTACGGCAATCCTGATATTTCAACACAAGCTTATCCAAAATTCAAAGAAAAATTAGAAGTTTGTCAGGACTTATTCCATGGATACGATTATTCAAAATTCAAAACAGGCTCTGATTTAGATAGATCAAGAGCAATAAAAGAAGCCATAAACTTTATTATTGCACCGAATTATAAAGAACGAAAAGAAACATTCCTAAAAGAAGCGTTGATGTTACACCAAGCTTTATCTCTTTGTTCTTCAATAGTCGATGAAGATGATAGAATTGAAGCTGCATTCTTTGAAGCAATAAGAGTTTTAGTAATGAGAGATTTAAACTCAGGTAGTAATAAGAAAATTTCATTAAAAGAAATGAATGAAAGAATCAATGAACTTTTAAGGCAAAGTATTAAGAGTGATGGTGTAATTAATTTGTTCTCTGATGTAAAAGAACAGTTCTCTCTATTTGATCCTAAATTCTTGGAAGAAATTTCTAAAATGAAAGAGAAAAATATAGCAGTTGAAATCTTGAAAAAACTTCTTGCTGAACAGGTTTCTATATACAAAAGAACAAACCTTGTTAAGAGTGAAAAATTTAGTGAAATTATTCAGGCAATAATGAATAAGTACATAAACGGGCTAATCACAAACGCAGAAGTTATTGAAGAGTTAATGAAAATTGCTAAACAAATCTCACAAGCTCAAAAAGAAGGTGAAGAATTAGGACTTAACAACGAAGAGATTGCTTTCTATGATGCTTTAACAAGACCTCAAGCAGTAAAAGATTTTTATAAGAACGAAGAACTTGTTGCAATGACAAAAGAATTAACCGATACTTTGCGAAGAAATAAAACTGTTGATTGGCAGAATAAGCAATTTGCTCGTGCAAAAATGATGATGATGGTAAAAAGATTACTTAAAAAATATAAATACCCGCCTGAACAAGAACAGGATGCTGTTGATACAGTAATGAAGCAATGTGAACTTTGGACTGATAATGTAATGGAAATATAAGTGTATGTCCCACTGTAAAGATTTATGGGGCAGGTGACATATATTTTGCGTTGGCGGTATGATATCTTCTGCATAAGGAGGTATTATGACAGAAGATTATACTATCCCCGAAAAGGATTTCAAAAATATTAGTAAATGGGCGGGAAATGTTTACAATATGGCTGTTGTTCTTGATTACTTCTGTTCTAATCAGTTAGAAATTGAAGAATTATACAACATAACCCCAATTATTAAGCATCTCAAATCTGATGCTGACCTTCTTAATGCTTTTTTCATAGATAACGAAAAAGGCAATGCGAATACTATTAGATAAACACCAGTATTGTAGTTTTTATAATACCAATCCCAAATTTACTTCATCTATTATGTTTTGTTCAATGCCAAGATAGCGTAAGGAAACTGCTTGAGACGAATGGTTCAGCATCTTCATTACAAGTGCAATATCACCCGTCTGTTTATAAATCCTTAAAGCCCTTGATTTCCTCATCGTATGACACGAAATTCTATCAGGATTTAACCCAACTGCTTTTACGGCTTCTTTTATGATTTGACTTGCTCGTTGTCGTGTAATCGGTTTATTCCCGCCTTGACGACCTTTAAAAAGATATTCATAAGGTTGCATTGTCTTTATGTATCCATCTAAAATATCCGTAATACCCTTATTCAGGACAATTTCCTGTCGTTTTCCTGTCTTTTGTTCTTTTAGATAAAGTTTATCCCCCATTACATCTTTAACCTGTATATCAAGAATATCACTGATTCTTAAAGAAGTATTTACCCCAAAAGTCCACAGCAAAAGCGGCATTGTTCCTTTTTTCTTCAATTCTTCTTTAATCAATGCTAAAGTTTCATCACTTTCTATCGGGATAACTCTGTTCATAAATTTCTCCTTTTTATGCGAAATTGGTCACGGGATATCTTATCGGTACCGCAGTAATATGTCAATCTAAATTTTACAAAGAGACGCATTTAGTAAAACTGAAAATACCGAGAACACAACAAATCCCCTTAAAGTTCAAATAGAATAAGCGTTTTAGCCACACCGACCGAGTTTTACAAAATAACATTGTGTAAAACTTATATTGTTTTTAGTCAAAACCAAATGGTAAAAAATTAGGCAAACCACCGATTCAGTATCCTGATAATTGGAAAGAAGTTTATACGGTATAGAAATCAGGTTCAATAACGGCCCGTGAAGCAATGAAAAGAATGAATCTTAAAACGACATCTTTTTATAAGTTGGCAAAAAATTATACACCTTAAATAACTGTCACCAATTTCAGGTATAATTTTTAATCCCACAAATTATTCATAGGAACAGCAAGCATATTTTCTCCAAACGGTATAACATGTTCTCCCGTATATAAAACAATACCCGTAAATGATCTTCCCTTAGCAAGGTTTTGACCAAACCATTTTAAATGTTTAAATTGGTCTTTGGTAACAGAAGAACCTGCTTTTACCTCTATCCCATAGATATTACTGTTCAAATCTTGGATAATAAAATCAATTTCTCTTTTTTCTCTATCTCTATAATGATATAGTTCATATTCGTTATTGTCTAATTCTACCTGAGAAACAAGTTGATTATACACGAAGGTTTCAAATATCTTTCCCGATTTATTAGCATCAAGAATTAAATCATCTTCTTTCCAATTCAACAATGATGCCATCAAGCCAGTATCCGTAATAAAATATTTACTTTGCTTATTAACTCGTTCATAGTCCGTTTTTAGCCATGGCATAAGTTTATCAACTAAATAAGTATTTTCTAAAACACCTAAATAACTGTCTAATGTTTGATTTGCTATTGAAAGAGAGGCAGTTATTTTTGATTTATCTATAAATTTTGAAGAAAATGAAGCGATGATTGCAACAAGTTCTTTTAAACTATCCTGTCTTTTTATATTAGATATATCGTGCAAGTCAAATTCTATGACAGTATTCAAATAATCTTTGTACCAAGCTGCCCGTTCAGATTTGTTTTTATAATTTAAAGGTTCAGGAAAACCACCCCTGAATATAATTTCAGATATTTTTTCTTTATCAAAACCGTTGTTATTCACAAAATCCTGTGCTTTTAATCTATGTAAAAATTGGGGTTCTTTTTTTAGTATTTCACCTTGCGTAAGAGGTCTTAATCTAATCTTTTTAACCCTGCCTGCAAGAGATTCTTTAACAGTAGGTAATGTCTGAATATTAACCGAACCCGTAATAAGATACTGTCCGTACCTTGTATTTTCATCAACAGCCTTTTTTATGGCAGTAATAAGTTCGGGTACACGCTGAATTTCATCAATTATCATTGTACCTTTTGATAATTTTACAAAACCTTGCGGGTCATTTTTTGCTGCTTGAAAAAGAGTTGAATCATCTAAAGTTCTGTATGTTGAATTTTTATCAACCATAATTTTAGAGGTTGTAGTTTTGCCGCACTGTCTTGAACCTGATAAAATCACAACTCTTCTATTATTGAGAGCTGATTTTATACCTTTTTCCTGCCATCTTTTATACATAAAACCTCGCAAAAATCAAAGTTAAATATCCGCAATTATTGTAATACAATATCCGCAAAAATGCAAGTTAATTTAAGTGTAAATAAATTACTATCTATCTTTGTCAGTTTTATGAAGTATTTCTTTTATCCATATACTTCGTTGAGTATTTTTTGTTTGCTTATTAGCAGGATGAATTTTATAGAGTTTTAGTTTATTATTTTCGATACAAATTAATAACTTAGGATTATAACATTCATATTTAAGAACACTTCCATGAACTTTATGTGATTTTTTATTTCCGTCATATTCTACATTACATAAATCAAACTCTGTTTCCTGAGAGCTTGCTTTTTGGAGAGCTTGTTGCAACGATTCAGTATTATAAAAATCAGAATCTAATAAATTATACAGTAAACCAAGTGCTAACTTTGCATTCTTACTAATTTTAAACCGTGATAAATCCGTAAAAGTTTTCTTACAATTTTTACAATAAAACCTTTGCTTTCCTTTGGCTGTATGACCACTCTTTTTTACACGTTTACTATTACAACGTGGACATTTTAAAATATCTTTTTCTTCCATGACCAAATTGTATCATAAAACAGAAGTATAGCAACACAATTTTATTTATATGTTGCTGTAATAAATCCTAAAAGTACGAGTATTCGTACTTTTTAATCTTTTTGCATAAGTTAAAAATATATTAATCAGTAGAATATTATAGAAAGGAAACAGGAGAATTATTATGACAGAGAAACAATCCAAGATAAATGTAAGCAGTGTATTACAAAATGAAAACATAAATGGTAAACCTGAATTTCTAAACCCAAATAACAATAATTTTAGTAAGCATCAAATTATTGACAGAATAGAGGGGTTTACACCGTTTGATAATAGAATAATCCGTGGAGAAATTGGACAACTATCCGTGGAGGCTAAAGTAATATTGTTAGTATTACTGTCATTGCCTGATGGATGGTCACTTTATATAAATTGGTTGAATCGCATTTGTAGGTTATCTAAGGGTAAATCACTAAAAGCAAGAAACGAACTCATTAATAAAGGGTTTTTAGAGGTTAAACAAGTTACGATAAATGGGAAAATAGCTTATAAGTATACTGTATACGAACTTCCAAAAGATATTATGTTCAAAAATCCGATACCTGAAATCAAGCAACGGAAAATTGAGAACGAAAAACAAGAGCCTGAAACCACTCCCATTAATAATAAAGAATACAAAGAAATAATAACAAAGAAAAATTACAAAAATGATAGTAAAAATACTTGCATTACTAAAGGTAATGCAATAGGTTCAACTCATTCTATTAAGTCTGCTAAAGCAGGTGAACCATGTATTATTGAATCCATTGTTGATATTGCTTCTAACATGCATGAATGCTTTAGAAAAAATGTAAACTATAAGAAGGCGGAGGCGGGAACTGAGCCGTCTGATAACTTGGAACAAACAGGTGATGAACATATATCAGATATAACAGAACGAATAAACGAAGCAGAAAAACGCCTAAATGGTATAGAAAGACGAAAGAAAAAGCGTGAAACTAATGAAAAGGCCGTAATTGATTATATTAATCATTCGGAAAAAATAAATGATGGCATTAAAAATGATTTGATTCGTTTTGTTCAAATGCGAACAGAAAAGAATATACGTACAACAATTACAATGTTTCAACAATTGTACGAAGATTTGGTTGCACAGTGCCGAACTGTTGATGAACAAAAACAACGTATTGGATATGCAATATCGTATGGTTATCCAACATTTAAACAAAGTAAAAGTAAATCGTATAAATCTTCTACAAGCCCCGACTTCGTTTTACCCGAAGATGACGAAGAAAGCTGCATTGTAGATGATTTTGAATTGTAGAAATTAAAGAATAAAGGAGAAAAGAAAATGACAAATTATGCAAAAACATTAGAATGCCCAAGACACCTAGCAGGATTATGCGACGAATATCGTCCAAACAATGAAAATGAATATTGTTCCAAGGCTCTAAATCACCCAGAATGTAAAGAAAAATGTGTTCCATACAAAATTTTTAAAGATTTAACCAGAAATAGTGATTCTGAGTGCATTAAGCTTGCTTTACAAAAGCTAAAACCACAAAAAGAAGACCTTCAGACTTTTCAGCGAATAAAGGAAATTAAGAGTAATATTGAAGAATTTGTAAAAAAAGGCAATAACCTATTGATTACAAGTCCGCATATGCAATGTGCAAAGAGCACAATTCTGTTTAAATTCCTGTATGGGTATTTCTGGCAAATGTCTTGTTGGGCACCGCCTGATGAAGGTCGGGGAAAATATGTCAATGTACCAGAGTTTGCAATGGACATTGATGCATATAGTGTTCGAAATTCAGATGAATTTCGTAGGAAAATAGACATCCTTAAACGCATAGATTTAGTTGTATGGGATAATATAACGCTGTTTACCATTAATGATACAGCCAAAAATATAATTGCTTCTATCATAAATGCACGTTTCCGAAACGAAAAAGCAAATGTTTTTGCAGGGCTGGAGGTTAATAACCCTCAAACAGTACTTGGGAACATCATATATCAACAATTACAAACTTGTGAACACCTGAGAATAACAAAGATGCACAAGCCCAACAAGCAGAAAATTGAAACGAACAAAAATGGTGAATTATAAATCTCCTGCCAACTACACCCGATTATACTGAGGACCTTTGTCCTCAGTAATTTTGGGGGAAAATTATAATTATTATCAATAATTTATATGTATGGCAATTACGAAGTGAAAAATTAGGTAACAATGTCGAATAAGAAAGCGAAAGAATTAAATAACAAAATTCAAAATAATGAATTAGTTTATTCATCAGGTTTATCAGATGAATATTCTTTCGCTGTTAAAAATAAAACTCCTGATAAAGTAGTTTCTTTTAAACCAACAACAAAATTAAGATTAAAACTTATACAACCAACTGAACAAGAACAGATTACACGTGAGAAAATAGTAAATTTCTACACTAATATTATTCAAATCTGTTCTTGAAAGGACTAATATATAAAATTTATGGTAGGATATTCATATGAAATTAGCAGTAGCATACGCAAGAGTATCATCAAAAAAGCAAGAAGATTCAGGTTTTTCTATTCCTGCTCAAAAAGAACTGTTTAAAAATTATTCTAAAAGAACTGATATTAAAATTGACAAAATTTTTGAAGAGAATAAATCTGGTGGAAAAGAAGGTCGAAAAGTTTATAATGAAATGCTTGCATACATAAGAGAGAATAATATCAAAGATCTTTTTGTTGAAAAAACTGACAGAATATACAGAAATTTCAGAGACTATGTGGTATTAGAAGATTTATCGCAAAATTTTGATTTAACAATACACTTAGTGAAAGAAAATGTTATTTTAAGCAAAAATGCAACAAGTCATGAAAAACTTGTACATGGTTTTAAAGTCTTACTTGCAAAGAATTATCTTGATAATTTGAGAGAAGAAGTGCTTAAAGGCAGAGAAGAAAAGATTAAAGAAGGCGGATATCCTCATAAAGCTCCAGTTGGATATTATAACGCGAAAGATACAAACACAAAGAAAAAAGAAATTTTTGTAGATGAACAAAAGGCAAAATTTGTAAAACGTTTGTTTGATTTATATGCAACAGGAGCATATTCTGTTGAAGAATTAAGAACTAAACTGTTTGAAGAAGGGTTTAACCACAAAGGCAGACCATACTCAAAACCCCGATTATTATTTGTTTTAAAAGATGTATTTTATATTGGTAAAATGAAAATAAAAGGTGTTGTATATCAAGGTAAACATACTCCAATTATTGATTTAGAAACTTTTAATCGTGTACAAAAAATGTTTAATGACAGTAAATCAAGAAGTCACGATATAGAATTTGCATATTCAGGTTTAATTAATTGTGGACATTGTGGCTGTCAATTAACAGCAGAACTCAAAAAGGGGAAATATGTTTATTACCATTGTACAGGAAAACGTGGTGGAACATGCAAAAAAGATTATATAAGAGAAGAAAAGCTTGATGAAGTATTTTTAGAATTGATTGATAAGTTGCCTGATCCTGACAAAGGTTTATTTGAAGAAATTAAGAAAGCAGTTAAAGAAATACGGCTTATGAAATCTGATTATGAAGAAGTTAGTCTGGAAGAAACTAAAAAACAGATATCAAGACTTCAAACAAGATTAGATAATTTATATACGGATAAATTAGATGGAAATATAACCCAAGAAGAATGGTTGCAAAAACATAATCAATGGCATGACGAAAAAGACAAACTTGTTGAAAAATTACAAGCAATGAACAACGCATCACGAAATTTTGATGAAGGTTCGAACTTATTGGAAAACTTCTGCAAACACTCTCGTAGAGAGTTTTTGGCTGCTTCTCCAAAGAAAAAACGTGCAATCTTAAAAATGTTAGGTTCGAACTTTATCTATAAAGACAAAGAAGTAAGCGTAGTGCTTACTTCCGTGTTTAATTATTTATTAAATAATCGTTTTGTTAATTATGGAGCGGGAGACGAGGCTCGTCTTGGATTTGCTCCACGCTCACAGAGTTTC
>DJYG01000016.1:0-5302 GCA_002450015.1 Cyanobacteria bacterium UBA6984
AGAATGACAGTTTGTTTTACTGTTTTGAAAGTTTTGTTGGATTTTACCCAACCTACTTGCTAAAGTCACTATTCACAGGTCACAGTTTACTCATTACTGTTTACTCATAGTGCTTTTTCAAAAATCCTTCAACATATTGGTACTGAAGACCTGTTTTTGTGAGGGATTTTTGGTCTATGTTTTAATTATAACGCATATTTTGAATTTTGCAACTTTCACAAGATTTCACGTTTTTTTTCAAAAAAAAAATCTCTATAATCCAGTAATATTAAGAAATAATCCCTTACAAAAACAGGTCTTGTGTTCATGTCTGTAACACATTTTTACATTTTGTAATTTAGTTATAATTTATTCATTTTAGGCGTATTAATTATACGTTTAAAACATTTATAAACTTAGAATATAGCTAGTAGCGAAAGTGAGATTTTTATGGAGAAATTTTTAATGAAAATTTGTATTGGCTCTATTGCATTCGCTGTATTTATCATGATTGGTTTCACTAGATTTAATAACAGTCAAAGTAAAACTACCCAAATAAAAGAAAAAGGGGACTGATTAGCAGAAATAATTCCAGACACTATAATAATACTGGTAAATCTTACAAAAAAAATTATTTATTTAATAAAATTCGTAAACCCGCAGTAAAATAGCTTTTTATTTCATAAATTGAACGAATTTTAAATATCATTTTTAAAATGTATAATGGACGTAAATAATATGCTTTTACAGCTTTTTTATGAATTTCCATAACCCGTTCTTTTGATAGTGAATATGTTTTTAATATTGGTTTATAATAAGCATTATCATAATTTTCAACATCTTCATGCAATTCTTTCACCGCATAATTGTAATATCTTGTTCCGGGTAGTGGTGTTGCTGTATAAAAACTTACAAAGTCAGTATCAAGTTCAATAGCAAAATCTATTGTATCTTGAGCGGTTTGTTCATCTTCCCAAGGAAGTCCTAAAACAAAGTAATTATATATCTTGATATGAGCTTTTTTAAATGCTTTTACCGTATCTCTTATATCATTTAATGTAATATTTTTTCCGATTTTATCTAAAATAAACTGAGAACCGCTTTCAGAACCGATACTTACTAACCTGCAACCTGCTTTATACATAAGTTTTGCCATTTTTTCATCTGCTGTATCAGCTCTTGTATTTGCAGACCAAGTAATTTTTAAACCGCTTTTTATTATTTTATCGCATAAGTTTACTGTCCATTCTCTATCATAGTTGAATGTATCTGACCAAAAAATAAAATTTTTAATTTTATATTTATTTATGCATTCACTAATCTCTGCGATGATGTTTTCCGCAGAACGCATGCGAACTTTTCTTCCATAAGTTGGTGTAGCTAAACAGAAAAAACAATGATGAGGGCAGCCCCTTGAAACTCTTATAACAGCTTGAATTTTGTTGTTATCAGGTCGCCTGTATATTTCGTTATTGATTAAATGACGTGCAGGAAATGGTAGTTCATCAAGATTTTCTATAAACGGTCTTACGCCAGAAAATTTTGCGACAAATCCTTCTCTATACCAAAGTCCCAATATATCTTTAGGTTCTTTTTCTTTTTCAAGAATTTCTTTTAATGTTTCTTCCGCTTCTCCTGAAATAATGTATGTTAAATCTTTGTTTTTCAACAATATTTCCGAATTTTGAGTTAAAAAAATAGCACCTTTTGCGATATTTATAATTTTAGGTAAAAGCTTTTTTGCTGTATGAAAACATTCTAAATCGCTATATAATGTAGGAGTTGCAATATTTGCAACCAAATAATCAGGTTCAATTGTTTTTAAATCTTGCTCAAAATCACCGCCAAGACTGTAATCACGGATATAAGCTTCCAGTCCGACTTTTTCAGCCACTGCTGCAAGATATAACAAATCAGTCGGAGGTAATGGTGGTATGACCAATAAATCTTTTGTCGGCTGTTGACAACGGTCTTCTCTGTTCATAACAGGTGATTTAGGATAAATGAGTAAAATCTTTTTTGCCATACGTATATTTTATATCAAAAAATTATTTATGCTATAATTTTTTAAAAAAGGAGTTTTGTATGGAAAAGGCTTTATTTGATCCGGGTTTTTCAAAATTATTATTATCGAGTTTTTCTTATAACATAGAGATTTTATATATTGATTTAAACCGCGTTAAAAATTTTGGACAAAAGAAAACCCAATTTATACTGACATTTCAAAAGGGTAAATCATTATTTGATATATATCTGGCTTTTTATCTTGGTTGCATGCTTTGGGGTGCTTGTCTTAAATCTATGGGAAATGAAAAAATTGAAGGAAATCCGTTTATTGGTAAAGATTATCAAAGAGAACAATCTTTAGAGGAAATTTTTTATTTAAAGAATTTTGTGAAGAAATTTGATAGAGATGCAAAATATTATTTAGGTAAACCTTTTAAAGTTGATGAAAATAAATTAAAAATTTTGGATTTATACGAGGAATTTATAGACGCAAACGGTGGATTTAAAGAAACGGATACAACTGATAAAATTCAATTGGCAGGTAAGCTAAATGAACTTTCAAAAGACGATATTGAACAAATTAAGTCAAAAATTCAAGAAGTAATTAATGCAAATAAATTAGAAGAGTTGCTTATATTTTGTGATAAAATATAATAAATCGAAATTAAAACACAAGAAAGGAATAAAATGCATCAAGAAGAATTTATTGAAGTAGCTTTAGGAGAAAAAAAAGCAGATTTAGTAATTAAAAATGCAAAAATTGTTAATGTTTTGACAGAAGAAATATATGAATCAGAAGTAGCAATAGTTAAAGGACGTATAGCAGGCGTAGGTAAAGGTTATATCGGCGAGAAAGAAATAGACTTAAAAGGTGCATACTTGACACCAGGGTTTATTGACGGACATGTTCATATCGAAAGTTCAATGATGTTGCCTCACAGATTTGCGCAAGCAGTAGTTCCTGCGGGTACAACAACAGCTATTATTGACCCTCACGAAATTGCAAATGTTTTAGGTTTACATGGTATCAGCTTTATGCATGCTGCAACAAGAGGTTTGCCATTGAGAGTATATACAATGCTTCCATCTTGTGTTCCTGCTACACCTTTTGAAACATCAGGTTTTGAATTAAATGCTTATGATTTATCATTATTGATAGATAGTGATTGGGTTCTTGGTTTGGCAGAAATGATGAATTTTCCGGGAGTTATTCATAGAGATAAAAATGTAATGGCAAAAATTGATTTGGCTTTACAACATCAAAAACGTGTTGACGGGCATGCTCCGCAAGTTTCAGGTAAAGACCTTTGTGCATATATAGCAAGTGGTGTTACATCTGATCATGAATGTACAGATCCTCAGCAAGCTATCGAAAAATTAAGACAAGGTATGTATATTATGGTTCGTGAAGGCACTGCAGCAAAGGACTTAGATGCATTAATGCCTATTCTTTTACATAATAATAACAGAAAAATTATGTTCGTAACTGATGATAGACACCCTGAAGATTTGACTGTACATATTAACGGAATGGTTCAACGTGCAGTTGATAACAGAGTTAATCCGATAAAAGCTATTCAAATGGCAAGTTTGAATACAGCAGAATACTTTAAAATACAAGACCTTGGAGCTATTGCACCCGGATATAGAGCAGATTTTAATGTATTTGAAAACTTACAAGAATTTACCAAGCCATTAATGGTATTCCAAGGTGGTGAAGTTGTTGCCGAAAACGGTAAACTTATTGATGATTTAGAAAATATTGAAATTCCTGCAACAAGAGGTTCTGTAAACGTAGGATGGCTTGAAGATGATTGTTTTCAAATAAAAGCTAAAGGAAACAAAGCAAAAGCAATTGAAATTATTCCTCATCAGTTGATTACAAAAGAAACTGTTGTCGATATTAAAGAAGAAGACGGATTAGCTGTATCAAATGTAGAAAATGATGTATTAAAAATTTGTGTTGTCGAACGTCATAGAGCAAGCGGTAATATAGGCAAAGGATTTGTTAAAGGTTTTGGTATTAAAGAAGGTGCAATTGCTTCAACAGTGGCTCACGATTCTCATAATATGATTATAATCGGTACAAATGACAGCGATATGCTGCTTGCTCAAAAAGAACTTGTAAAATCTCAAGGTGGTAAAGTTGTTGTAAGAAATGGTGAAGTTCTTGCAAAATTACCACTTCCAATAGCGGGTTTAATGTCAGATAAGGACATTAATTTTGTAACCGAACAATCAGAAGCTTTGAATAAAGCAGCAAAAGAAATAGGATGTGTTGTTGATGATCCGTTTATGACAATGGGATTTTTGTCATTACCGGTAATTCCTGAATTGAAAATTACTGATAAAGGTATTTTTTCAACAAAAGGATTTGACTTCATTGATATTTTTGATGTTGAAAATTAAAATGTAAATACTAAGATAATAATAAAACAGGCGGTTTACCTTTTGGTAAACCGCCTGTTTTATCCTGTTTTATGTTTTAGTCACATTGGGTAACTTTCGTTGATAATTGTTTTCCATCCGGACATTTTCCGTCATCATCAAGTTTTAAATAATCCATATTACCATAATTTATAATCCAAAAAGTTCCACAAATGTAATCTCCTCCGCTTGATTTTTTCAAACAAGTATTTTTAAAGACATCTTCTGTTGTAAATGTATTTTGCGATTTTGTATCACCAATATACGGATATACATCACCTTTGTTATCAACATTAAATTGAAACCAATCTTTGCCCAAAATAGGTTCTTTTCCTTCTTTTATTTTTTTTTCATCAAGAAAAACACCAATAGAAATAGGATCTTCATTATTTTCATCATAAAAAACATTCGGTGTTACTTTTATTCCGTCAGCCAAAACTATTTCACAATATTCATTTTCATTTTTGTATTTTATTTTTTTCATTGAAGATGCTAATCTACTACACAACATTTTTGTTGCATCTTTATTTGAAATATTAGCAGGAAACCAATCTTCAAATTCTCCATAAGTACCTATTGCTCTGCCCATTGCATCACACAGTATTGAATATACTTTTTTAACTTTTGCGACTTTTTGTTTATCTGAAGTTTGATTTGTTAAACTTGGAATTGTCAGCGCCGCAACAACACCTATTATACCCATTACTATTAGTGTTTCTGCAAGGGTGAATGCGAATTGAGTGAACTGTTTTGAGTAAACTGTGAACCGTAAATAATATTTTTTTAACATGTTATAATTCCTTTCTTTCTTTGTTTATTTATATTTCCGTCATACTGAGCGCTAGCGAAGTATCCAGTTGTTTTTTTTCTGTCTTGGATTATTCGGGTA
>DJYG01000016.1:5409-6557 GCA_002450015.1 Cyanobacteria bacterium UBA6984
TAACTTCGCAATCGCCTATTGCTCTTACGGGTTTTACTCACTTACGTTCGTTTCACCCTATCGAAAATCCGCTGGATTATTCGGACTACGTCCTTGTCTTGGATTTGCTCCACGCTCATAGAGTTTCACTTTCGGGCTTTCGCCCTGTTCGTTCAATCTGTTCGCTATCCGGACTTGTTTCACATATACCTCTCACAAAACAATTCACTGGATTGTTTTGTTCGGCAGAGTGCAAATCCGCCAGAATGACGTCTTTTTTATGAGATTCCGAAACGAGTTCGGAATGACATCACATTTAGTGAATTTCTTAACTGTTCATTGTTCACTCACAATACTTTTCAAAAATCCTTCAACATGTTGGTACTGAAGACCTGTTTTGGTGAGGAATTTTTGGTCTATGTTTTAATTATAACGCATATTTTGAATTTTGCAACTTTCACAAGATTTCACGTTATTTTTCAAAAAAAAAATCTCTATAATCCAGTAATATTAAGAAATAATCCCTCACAAAAACAGGTCTTTTGTGTTCATGTTTTTAATATAAATTTACATATTTAATACATCAAATTTAAAATAAATAAAAAGACTCCTGTTTTTACAGGAGTCTTTTGTTATTCATTTTTTGAATGTCAGTATTATTCTTTTGTATATTCAGCATCAATTACGTCATCATCACCTTTGTTGTCAGATGATGAGTCAGAACTTGCTGATTCGCTTGAGCCTGCATTTGCGGAGTCGTCTTTTTGAACAGCTTCATAAGCTTTTTGAGAAATACTAAACATTGTTTGTTGTAAATCTTCTGATAATTTTTTAATATCATCAGCTGATTTATTTTCATCTAATGCTTTTTGTAATGTTGTTTTTTGTTCATTTAATTTTTCTTCATCAGCCTTATCTATTTTGCCTTCAAAATCTTTAGTAAGTCTTTCTGCTGATGAAATTAAAGAATTTGCATTATTTTTGATTTCAGCTTCTTCTTTTTTCTTTTTATCTTCAGCCGCGTTTGCTTCAGCTTCTTTAACCATTTTATCTATATCTTCATCAGATAAGTTAGATGAATTTGTGATTGTAATTTTTTGTTCTTTATTAGTAGCTTTATCTTTTGCAGATACATTAACAATACCGTTAGCATCAATATCAAATGTAAC
>DJYG01000059.1:0-59115 GCA_002450015.1 Cyanobacteria bacterium UBA6984
TCAGTATGACAAAAGAAAGGTATAAATATGAAAGGATGTATAACATGTTAAAAAAAGTTTATTTACAGTTCACAATTCACCGTTCACGGTTCACTAAAGCAATTGCATTCACCCTAGCAGAAACATTGATTGTCATGGGCATAATCGGTGTTGTTGCAGCATTGACCTTACCGAACTTAAACAGTTCAACTGGTGAAAAAGAAAAAGTTGCAAAGTTGCAAAAAATATATCAAAATTTAAGTGATGCTTCCGGTCGCGTTCAGGCTGTCTATGGTCCTGTTACAGAGTGGGGAACATTAGGTATAGGGAGTAGAGTTTTTTCTGACAGAATGGAAGATTTTTTAAAGATTTCAAAGAAGTGTACAAGTGATAGTAGAACTAATGATTGTTTTGTAAAAACAGAGAATTGTCTTTCAGGTGATAGTTGTAAAAGAGGGATTACGGGTGATTGTTGGAGTATGGATAAAGGAAGTTATATATTAGCCGATGGCTCAAGTATATTTGTTTTTACAGGATGTTCTTCTGGTGGTGATAATGGTATAGGTTTTTTTGTTGATATTGATGGACCAAATAAGGGTTCAAATACTTGGGGAAAAGATATATTTGCTTTTCAAATTCCATATGGTTCTACTGAATTAATTCCAGATGAAAGATCGTTTAAACCAATTGATTCTGATAATGATTTAAAAAATAATTGTTTTATAAGTGGAGCTTCTTGTGCAACATGGGTTATACAAAATGGTAATATGGATTATTTAAAAGTAGGTAGTGATGGTAAATGTAATAACAGTAATACAGTTTTAGATTGGACAACAAACACATCTTGTAAATAATTGATTTCTTAATTTTTCTTAAACTCATGCTTGATTTTGATTTATGTTTTGAATAATATTATTTTACAAACCGCAGACAGTTAGTGCCAAATGGCTTAAAGTTAGCTAACCGAGGTCAATTACTAAAAGTTAAGAATAGTTTTTGATGAAATTTTGCGGCTTTGTGTATGCAAAATTTTTTTGTATGCGCAAAAAATAAAAGGTCGATAAAAATTACAAAAGGAGAAAACATGTCAACAAAAGCTTTTAAAGAAGAAAAAATCGCAAAGATTAAAGAAAATGTTGATAAAGCTCAAGTAGCAATTGTTACTGAATACCGTGGTTTCACTGTGGAAGAAATTACAAATCTTCGTCGTGAATTACAAAAAAACGGTGCAGATTACATGGTTACAAAAAACACTCTTGCAAAAATAGCTGTTAAAGGTACTGAATATGAAGTTCTTGTAGATGCTTTAAAAGGACCTGTTGCTATCGCATTTGGTTTTGATGATCCTGTTAGTCCTGCAAAAGTTTTATCAAAATTTATTAAAGATACTAAAAAAGGCGAAATTGTTGCAGCTGCTTTAGATGGAAAATTATTATCACAAGCAGAAGCAAAAGCATTGGCAAATCTTCCTTCAAAAGAAGAAATTTACGCAAAAATGCTTGGCAGTATCAATTCACCTGCATCAGGTATCGTTGGCTCTATCAATGCAGTTATGGCATCACTTACTCGTGCTGTTGCAGCTGTTAGAGATCAAAAAGCTGCATAACGCAGTATTGTTTGCAAGATAACTTGCAAAAAAGGTAATTACACAAAATTTAATATTGAAAGGAAATTAAAAATGAGTAACGTAGAATCAATTTTAGAATCAATCGAAAAATTAACATTATTAGAAGCAGCTGAATTAGTAAAAGCTATGGAAGAAAAATTCGGCGTATCAGCAGCAGCTCCTGTAGCAGTAGCAGCAGCTCCTGCAGCTGCAGCAGCAGACGCTGGCGAAGCAGCTGATGCAGAAGTTACAGTTGTATTAGCATCAGCAGGTGCTAACAAAATCGCTGTATTAAAAGAAGTTCGTGCTATTACAGGCTTAGGCTTGAAAGAAGCAAAAGAATTAGTTGATGGCGCTCCAAAACCTGTTAAAGAAAACGTTAAGAAAGAAGAAGCAGAAGCTCTTAAAAAACAACTTGAAGCAGCTGGCGCTACTGTAGAAATTAAATAGTTTTAAATTTTTACAAAAACTTTACAAACAAGTGTTTTGTGTATGCAAAACACTTGTTTTTTTGCTAAAATCATAGTGTGTTAAATGTTTGTTGTTAATAGTGTAAATTAATTGTAAATATTTGTTAAAACATGCCAAAAATAATAGCAAATCATGCCGTTTAGGTGTCTTTTATATAATGTAAAGTGCGTATGGAGATTTCATGAACATTAACTCAGTTCAACCGCAAATCGAAAGCTTTTCGGGTAAAGTTCAAGAGCAAAAACCTCAAAATTTGAAGTATCACAAAGATACTTTACTTGAAAACAACTTTAAAACAAGAATGGAAATTCAGGGTGATAAGCTTGTAAAAGCTTTTACTACTTACCCTGCAAAAGGTTTGAAGGGCGATAAAAACGCTAATTTCTATGAGTTCTTGACAATGGGTACTGTACCTTATTTGTTAGGCAGTGCAGCATTGATGGGTGTTTTCAATTTTGCTAACAAATACTTTACTCCGTTTGCTCAATCAAAAGCTGGTTCGATTGGTAAAAAAATGGCATTAGGTGTAGCATTCTATGGTATTGCAAAAGAGGCATCAAAAGCTCTTGTTAACAAACCTGTAAAAGCATTAACAGGTGTTGATACAGAAATGCCTTATGCAAAAGTTGTAGAAGGATTCCCAAAATTCGAAGGTGATAAAAATACAAAAGCTATTGAATATCACAAAGTGTTTGAAAGCGTAGAATTCCCTCGTTACGATTTGTTATATGGCAAAACTAACGAAGATAGAAATGCATACTATGACAAAGTTGCTAAAAAATTAGGTTTAGGTGAAAACTTAGCAAGTTCTGATAAAGAAGTTAAACCAAGATTAAAAGAAATCATTGCTCGTTCAAATACAGCAAAAAGTATTTCTTCATATTTATGGGCAGCAACCGGTGTTGGCTTAGCAATTCAAAAACCTTGGGACAATTTCTTTACAGCAGCAACAAAAGGTCAAGGCTTTGCAAAAGTTAAAAATATGGCTCGTTCATTCGGTAATAATTTTGTAAAAGCTGCAAAGGATTTATGGACAGGTGGTGCTAACCCTACAAAAGTTCAAAAATATGCAGGAAAAGCATTAGTAGGTGCAGCAGTTGCAGCAACAGTTATCGGTGTTGCAAACACAGTAATCAATGCTAGAAAATCAGCAAACTTAGAAGATAAAAACGTATTCGACGAAAACAGAAAGGTTGTGGTGGACTAAAATGGCTATTACCGCTACCAACGGTATAACAACTCAACAATATATTAAGCCTCAAGAAGCTAAAGGACACTTGGTATCAACTCCAATTATTCCTGGTCCTAAAACAGTTTTATCAGGTGCAAAATATAACTTAAAAGCTTTAAAAGACGGTTTTACAGGGAAAGCGAATGACCACCAATTAGGGAAGTTAAATGATATAGGTATGACAGTAGGCGGTGTTGGTCTTGCTGCATATATCGCTACTCAAAAAGCTACTCCAAAAACAAAATTAATGGAATTTGTAGGTTTGGGTACATTTATGGCAGCTATGAAATTATGGCCTAAATTAGCTATCGGTCTTCCTGCAAAAGCTATTCACGGTTTCGATCCTAACCAAGAATATGTTGACAGTTTTGGTCGTAAAAAACCTTTCTTCCAAGATCCTCAATATACTCCTTGGGATTTATATTCAGATGAACAATTACAAAAAATCGGCGATAAAATGGGTGTTGACAAAAATGCTCAAGACAGAAACGATTTAACAAAAGCTAATATGAAAAAAATCGCTACAAAAAATAATACTTTGTGGATGATTACAGCAGGTATCGCTTCAGCAGTATTCTCAGCATTAGCTTGTAACAAAGCAGAAAAAGTTATTGATCCGGCTTTAGAAAAAGTTAACAACAACAAAGCAGATAAATTATTGAAAAACTTTGAAACTGAATCAAATAAACGTTCAGAAGGCACTGCAAAAGAAATGCAAAAAGATTTAGATAAAATCTTCGAAGAAAACAAAGGTAAAACAGTTGATGCTAAAATGTTAGAAAAAATTTCAGGCAGATTAGCTAAAGGTTTAGACCCTGTAACTGCAGAAGGTGTTTCTGAAGACGTTAAAAATATGTTAGTTAACGGAAAATCCGTTATTAATGAAAATTTGGCTGAAACAATGGCTAACAGCACAAAAGAAATTTTAGCTCAAAGATTATCAGAAGAACAAGTTGCAAAACTTGCACCTTCAAAAGAAGAATTAACAAAACACTTCAACGAAACAAAAGTAATGGGTAAGGAAGTTTCAGAAGATGAAGCTAACGAAGTTAGAGTTTCAGTTGCAAGAATGGTATTTGAAAAAGCTAAATCAGAAGGCTTATCAACTGATAAATTAAAATTTGTTAAAAAAGGTGTTGCTCAAGCAGCAGGAAATGCGATTAAATCAAATTCAGCATCTGTTTTAGATGAAGCTGCAATGGCAAAAATCAGTGAAGTTGGTAAATTAATGAGCGAATTACAAGCAAAAGATTCAGTTTTAACTGAATATGCTCAAATCAAAGTTGCCGATAAACCTGAAACAGTTATTGCAAACTATTGGAACACAGTTTCAACAGGTTTAATTAAAACTTTAGGTATAGATTTCAAAGAAATGGAAAAAGTTAGAAATAACCGTGAACTTGTTCAAGGTATGGTAAGAGGCAAAATTGAAGAAATTACTTCAGATGATGCTAAATACGAAAAAGCTATCGGTGAAATTGCTAAAAGTGTTTCAGAATTAGATAAAAAAATTAAACCAGAAGATACTAAAAAATATGTTGAATTAGTTGGCAAAACATACGATGATGCAGCTGGTAAATTACATAACAAAGGTATGCAAGCAACAGCTAACAAATTAACAGCATTAGCAGTAGGTGGTAAGGGTTCGTTAAAAAGAGTTAAACAAACTTATTTTGAAGAAAGAATTTCAGGTGTAAGAAATTCATTCTCAAGATTAATCAATACAATGGACGTTTATAGAAGAATATCAAAAGGTGAAATTCCAAATGATGGTTCTTCAAGAGAAGTAAAAGAAGCAATGATGGAACTTGTAAAACAAACAACATTACAAGGACACTCATCAGACCACTCAATAAAATTCTACTTTAACAGAAGTCAAGACAATTCAACAAATGTTGACAGAAGTCCGGTAGAAGTAAAAGACGGTAAAGTTGTTAACAAATACTTCCAAGAAGGTAAAGGTGTAGATATTCCAGGCGATTATGATTTTTATCAAAAAGCAATGAATTTCATGTACAACTCAAAAATGGATAACAAAACAGTTGAAGCATTAGAAAAAGCAGGTTTGAAAGATCAAATCAATACTTATAACAATGAAGTATTTACAAAAATCGGTGGTGCGGATTACTTTACAAAACCAAACCACAAAACAACAGGTGACCAAGGTGCATCTTCAGAATACAAATTCTTATTATTAGGTGTAGCTCCTGATGAAATGATGACAAAAACAGTTCAACAAACTTATAATTCTAAAAAATGGGGTAACACTTTCGGAACAGTGGGTGCAGTATTAACAGGATTAACAGTAGCAGCACAATTCTTGTTCGGTAAAGGTAAAGCAGTTAAGTAGGAAATAATTAGAAAACGGAAATAGGGACAATGTCTAGAGTTCAATCAATACAAGCAAACATATTAAACATTCAATTAAACAAAGTACAAGCTAAAAAAGCAACTCCAAGCTTTACAAGTAATACTCAAGCTTATACTACAAATCCTTTGAAAAATTATTTAGATGCACAAGCTGCAATGAATAAAACAATGGTAAAAACAGTGAATGTTCAAGCACCTGCAAAAGCAGAAGCTGTTGCAAAAGTTGAAAATAAGGCATCTGAAGCTCCTGCATACAAAAACAATTTACGTTCAATGTTGCAAAATGGTGAATCTAAAATTTTAGCTATTGTTCCAAGAACTTTCAATGCAAAAGATGAAAACGGTGATGAAAAAATTACTGGTAAAGAACAACACGGTACATTCTTAAATGCAATCGAAAGATTAGATGAAGTAAAGGCTGAAGGTTTCAATACTTTCCATATTTTACCTATTCACCCAACAGGTAAAAAACATGCTATGGGACTTGCAGGTTCTTTATATTCTCCATTAGACTTTTTAGCAATTGACCCTAACTTAATTGATAAAAATGATAAAAGAAGTGCAAAAGAACAGGTTAAAGCATTTACAGATGAATGCCATAAACGTAACATCAAAGTTATGTTAGACTTACCAAGCTGTTCTTCTTACGATTTATATTTAGAAAAACCTGAATTAATGGCTAAAGAACGTGACGGTCAAGCAAAAACTCCTCAAGGATGGAATGACATTAGAATGTTCCAACCATATTCAGACGAAACAAAAAGAGAGTTAAATCCTGAATTAGTAGATTTACACAAAAAATATGTTGATATGTGTGTTGAATTAGGTATTGACGGTATCAGAGCAGACGTAGCTCGTGCGAAACCTACTGAATTCTGGGATATAATCATTCCTTATTCACACTCAAAAGATCCTGAATTTGGATGGTTAGGTGAAACTTATACTTATGAAGATGCATCACCTCAAGCAAATATGCCTCAAGACAGACCAGAAGATTCTTTAAGAGCAGGTTTTGATGCATACTATGGTCAATATCACATTTTCCACGAATGGAAAGGTGCAAAAGACTTAAATGATTTCGTAAAAGAAAACATTGAAATGTCTAACAGATTAGAAAAAGGTAAATCAATCATTGGTTCTTTCACAACTCACGATGATATTTCACCTATGTTCCACGGTGGTACAGAATATTGCAACTTAACAGCAGGTTTACAAGCAACATTACCTATGTTAAATCCATACTATGTAGATGGTTATCAATCAGGTGACTATTATGTTTATGGTTATGATCATTCAAAATCTGAAGAATCTGAAACAGATTGTCACGAAATGACAGTTCACAGAGGAAAATTAGACATCTTCAATTTATCAAGAAAACCAGGTGGAAATAATCCTGAAATTGGTAAATTCATGACTGAATCTTTCAAAATGAGAGATAAATACCAAGATGTTATAACAAAAGGTTCTTTCATTGAATTAGATAAGAAAGACGATAAAGATGACCAAGTTATTGCATACGCAAGACACAAAGACGGCAAAACTTTATTAGTTATCGGTAACAAAAACATTAACAGAAACGTAACAGCAACTGTTAAAGTTCCTACAATGAAAGCTGATCAAGAATTGAAAAACTTGTTACCTGCATACGGTAAACAATCAAGATACCAAGCAGGCGAAGGCGAAATCAAAGTAGATTTAGGTCCATCAAGAATTCACGTATTTGAAATTGATACACCTGAAATCGAAAAAGCTTCAGATAAAGTTTTCAAACAAAATTTATAATATGACAAACATTAAATAACACACGAAGATATCAAGGGGTATTTTATAATATCCCTTTTTCTTTGCGGAAAATTTTAAATATTTTCTTATATATAAATGCAAGTAATATAGAACCACACATGCCAAATATAAAATATATACAAAGCCATATTGGATTTTTAGTTATCACATGTGGTAATTGTTCTATTATAAATAAAGGTTTATTATTAATCACAAGTATTATTGCTGTTACAATTTCAAAAAATACAAAGTGCCAAATTAGTATATGAATGCTGTTCTGACCTAAATAGTTCAATATTTTATCTGTATTGTTAATTAAATTGCAACAAATAAACGGAAGATAAAGTCGTACAAATTTTTTTGAAAAACTCTAAAAATGAATTATTTGGGTTATGTAAAAATCCGGAAATAATGAAAAATAAAGGTACTGCAAGAGAAATCAATATGTCGGAATAGATTGCGTGTGTATGAGCCATACACAATCATAATAATTCCAAATCCTTTTGTAATATCAATTGTTTTAATTCTTTCCATAATGCATATTGTACTACAGATTTTATTTTGTGGTAAAATTTAACAATACAAAGAGGTGATATGCGAGAAAAAATTTTAGGATATGTAAAAAATAACTATATAGAATTGATAGTTATTTCTGCAATAACAATAATTGCAGTGATTTTACGATTAATTGCATTAAAAAATTACGGTGATTTATGGCTGGATGAATTGTATTCTTGGTATTTTGCAAGTCAAAAAACGGTTTTTGGAACTGTTTTTGAACTTATTAAACAAGATTTACATATGCCTTTATATTTTATAATTTTACATTTTTGGATGAAAATTTTTGGTAAATCAGATATTTCAATGCATCTATGCACATTGGCTGTAACCATACCTTTAATACCTGTTTCGTTTTATTTAATGAAAAATTTGTATAACAAAATGACAGGTTATTTTGCAGCTATAATGTTTGCAATAAGTGCTTTTTGTATATATTATTCAATAGAAGTAAGATTTTATGGACTTGTTTTTGTTTTAACACTTATTTCAGCTTTTTATTTTGTAAAAATGTTGGAAGAAAATTTTGATAAAAAATATACTATCGGTTTTCTTATTTCTCATTCTTTATTGTTATATACTTTTTCTATTACTCCGCTGTTAACCTTTTGTTATGCTCTTGTTGGCGGAGTATATATATTTGAAAATAAAAAGGATTTATTGCAGGAATATAAGCGTAATTTTTTGATTTTAGCTGCTATTGCGCTTCCATCAATAATTTTTACAATTTACAACGTTGTTGTAATGAAATTTGTAAATCTTTGTTCTTTTTCAAAAGATATATATGTTTTTGATTGGAATATTATTACAGATATATTGGAAAATTATTTTACAAATGAAACTTTTCAAATAGTTACAAAAAAAATTGATGTTTACAGAAATATGTTTGAATTAATAGGCAATAGTAATTATTATATATTGCTTGTTTTAGTACCAATTTTAATTTGTCTTTGCGGTTTAATAAAATGTTTGTTATCAAGAAATAACAAGTTGTATTTATTTTTACTTCCTGCATTTCTATTTTTAATTTGTGAAATTTTACTTGCCGCGCTTGGTGTACAAACGATTTTGACAAAATATACTGCTATAATTTATCCATTGGTTATATGCTCTTGTTGCTATGGTTTTTCTCAAATTAAATTTAAGCCTATATCATTAAGTTTGTTTGTAATATTAATAATTTTAAATTGTTCTTATTCGTTTATTTTAAAAAATAATGTTTATAACCTAAATAGCAAACACCTTGGTAATTTAACAGATGTTATGAATAATATAATAAAACCAAAAGATGACGATTTTATTTTAATTCCTTATTCAGGAAGTAAAGTTATGAGGTATATTCCAAAGGGCAAATATATTGATTTTTCTGCGGATGATGCATTATTATTAAAAGACAAGAATTCCAGAGCTTTTTATTTTGACGATAAATATTATAAACAATTGAACAGAAAAAATATTAAAGATGAGTTAAGATATGATGTGATTGAAAAAACACCTTTTATATTATATGCCATAAGACTTGAAGATTTTTATTTTAGTAAAATGAAACGAGGTCAAAGATTTATATTAATATCATTCAGAAACTCATTTACAATGCCATTAATACAACAATGGGATATTTTAAAAAATTCGGAAGCATACAATGATGTAAATATGTTTATATTTTTAATGTCAAAAATTACACTGGACAGCATACAGTTGTGTGAGAGGAATTTAAAATTTATTAATGCTTATACTGATAAAGAACGTGATTATTCTATATTTGTATATGAAAAACAGTAATAATTTTTTTGTGATAAAATAAAATAAAAAATCAGGAGAAAATAATGGAAGACTTAAGAGAAAAATACGAAGTTGTAATAGGGTTAGAAGTTCACGCACAATTAAAAACAAATTCAAAAATATTTGCACCTGACGGATGTGAATTCGGTAATGAACAAAATACGCAAATAAGCCCGATTACTTTGGGTATGCCTGGAGTTTTACCGGTATTAAACAAAGCTGTTGTAGATATGGGTATTTTGACGGGATTGGCGCTGAATTGTGAAATAGCAGAAAAGTGTAAATTTGACAGAAAACAGTATTTTTATCCTGATTTACCAAAAGGGTATCAAATATCTCAATATGATGAACCAATATGCGGAAAAGGTTATTTGATGGTGAACGGTAAAAAAATAGGAATTACACGCGCTCACTTGGAAGAAGATGCTGGAAAATTGGTTCACGCAGGAGCTGATGGTTTAGCAGGTTCAAGTTATTCTTTAGTAGATTTGAATAGGGCAGGAACTCCATTATTAGAAATAGTTTCAGAACCTGATATGCGTTCTCCTCAAGAAGCAAGACAATATATGGAAGAATTACGAAATATAGTACGTTATGTAGGCGTATGTGATGGCAACTTGGAAGAAGGCTCAATGAGATGTGATGCAAACATTTCAATTATGCCAAAGGGTTCTGATAAGTTTGGTACTCGTGCTGAGATTAAAAATGTAAATAGTTTTAAAGCTTTAGAAAGAGCATTGGAATATGAAATTGACAGACAAATAGAACTTGTTGAAGATGGTGAAGAAGTTGTACAGGAAACAAGACTTTGGGATGACAATGCAGGCGTAACTCGTTCTATGCGCGGTAAAGAAGATGCTCATGATTACAGATATTTCCCTGAACCTGACTTGATGCCTCTTGTTATTTCAAGAGAATGGGTTGAAAAAATTAGAGCGACAATGCCAGAATTACCTGAACAAAAGCGCCAAAGATATATGGAACTTGGTTTAAGTGAATATGATGCAAGTGTTGTTGTTGAACAAATGGATTTGGCAATGTTTTTTGATGAAGTATTAAAATTAGGCGCAAATCCAAAAATAGCTGTAAATTTCTTGATGGGTGAAATTTCAGCATTTTTAAAAGAAGAAAAAATATCTATCAATGACTCAAAACTAACACCTGAAAATTTGGTTGAATTAATTTCATTAATAGAAAAAGGAACAATTTCAAATAATATCGGTAAACAAATTATTATTGATATGTTGAAAGATGGCGAAAAAGCTTCTACAATTGTTGAAAAGAAAGGTTTAAGTCAAATTTCAGACACAGGTGCAATAAAAGAAATTGCTCAAAAAATTATTGATGCAAATCCTTCTCAAGTGGAAGCATACAAGGGCGGTAAAGATAAATTATTTGGATTCTTTGTAGGTCAAGTAATGAAGGAAACAAAGGGCAGAGCAAATCCACAAGCAGTTAATGAAATATTGAAAGAATTACTTGGTTAAGATTTAAATATACAAGAGGTTTGAATATGGGCTTATTTTCATCGAAAAAAACTTGTATGGATTTGGAAATTCATGAGCAACCCGAAATTCTGGAAAAAATATTAAGAGAATATATTTCAGATAACGGAAATATAACTTTTGATATGCCAAATGATATACAAAAAATAGTTCTTGTTGCAAGTGGTTCTTCTTATCATTGTGCAAGATTTGGGGCTGACTTGTTTGGTAAAGTTGCTAATGTTTCTGCAAGAGCAATTTATTCAAGCGAATATTTGTTAAAACCAAAAGCACCCGATGAAGAAGATATTTTGTATGTATTTATAACGCAATCAGGAGAAACCAGTGATACTTTAAGAGCTGCAAAGCGTGCAAAGCAAATGGATATGAAAATAGCTTGTATTACAAACAATAACAAGTCTTCAATTTGTAAATATGCCGATTACACAATAAGCTGTTTTGCCGGTATAGAAAAAAGTATTGCAGCAACAAAATCTTTTACTGCTCAGCTGTTATGTGTGACATTAATGGCATTTAAATATGCTCAAATGCGTGATATAGACGTGTTAGAGCAAATACAATCACTTACAACATTACCAAGAGTTATAAAAGAAACTCTTGGAATGGATAAAAAAGTTAAGCAACTTGCAAATATGTTAAGAAAGGAAAAACATTTTATCATTACAGCTGATGGAATTTCTTATGCTATGGCAAAAGAGGCAGCTCTAAAAATTCAAGAAACGTCTTATTTATACGTAACAGCAATAATCTTAGGTGAATTTATGCACGGGCATGTTGCAGTTTTAAATAATAAAATGCCTCTGGTATATATTTCTGCATCTGGTGTTTCATATTCTGCTGCTAAAAATTTAGAAAAAATTAAAAAAGATTATAATCCACCAATATATATAATAGGTCGTTCACATGAAAGAATCACCCCAAACTTTAATATAACAATAGATAATGATGATGCAACATTGCGAATGTTTTCAAATGCGGTTATAGTACAAATGTTAGCTCTCGAAATTGCAAAAAAAATGGGTAAAAATGTTGATAAACCAAAAGGTTTGGTAAAAGTTGTTACTGAAAACTAGACTTTCCGAGCGTGGAAGAAATCCAAGACAGCGGATTTCTGTACGGAATGAAATTCCGGATAGCGAGCGGATTGAGCGAAATAGGGCAAAGCCCAAAAGCGAAACTCCGTGAGCGTGGAAGAAATCCAAGACAGCGGATTAAATATTAAATTTTTTTATCGAATACGCCCTAGCATTAAACGGCAACGCTCACACCAAAACAAAAATTCAACATTTTTGTTATTGTTGTTCGACTCTCACTTCGTTCATGCCTCTGCTCGGGCTAAAAAAAAAGTTTGCCAAAGTATATTGGCAAACATTAAATAAACACGAGGATATTAAGAGAGAGAGTATAAAAATTTTGTTTATAAATTTAATCTGCCCCGTATGAATTAAATTTATTTCTGAATTCCAAGAATTAGTTATTACTCAAAACTAATTTTAATGTAGCCATGTTTTTAATGGATAACATTTTGTGTTTGTTGTGTTGAGCATTAGATATTTCAAAGATTCTGCACATTCTACGAATTTCTTCAGCTTCTGCAAATGTGTTAACTCTATATACATTGTTAATTGGATCTGCTACAACTGACATCATAGTGTTTAATTCTTGTTCTTTCATCTTTAAAATATCCTCTCTTGAAATCTCTTACTCTTTTATAAAGTATTTTTATTTAAAAAAATTGCTTTTTTGTTTTTATTTTTGTTAAGAAATATTAACAAAATGTCTATACTATATATATAATGAGTATTTCGGCTATGTCAAAAAATGGCGAAAATGCATGATATACATGCGTTTTCGCCAAAAAAATTATATTACTACGTTTGTAACTTCTAATTTTGTTTTTAATATTACATTTTTTCAGGTGCAGAAACACCTAAAATATTTAATCCTAAAGCAATTACGGATTTTACTGCATATACAAGTGATAAACGTGCAAGTGTCGATTGTTTATTATCTGTTATTACTCTTGTTGCATTATAAAATGAGTGAAAATCAGCAGCAAGTTCTTGAACATATCTGCAAATAGAATAAACAGTTCGGTTTTCGGCAGAATTAATTATTGTAGATTTAAATTCTTCAAGTTTTAAAATTAATTTTTTAGCGTTTTCAACTTCATCATCAAGAATAGATTTATCAAAATTTTTAACTAAATTATCAAACTCATCTTGCGATAAAGGAGCTTTTACAGTTTCTCCACTATGAGCATCTATTCTGTCGTTAATTGCATTTCTTAAAATGGAGCATGCTCTGGCGTGCGCATATTGAACATAAAATACAGGATTTTCATCGGTTGATTTTTTTGCAAGTTCTATATCAAAATCCAGTGTGTTGTTAATATCTCTCATGCACATCCAAAATCTTGTAGCATCGACACCGACTTCTTCAATTAAATCATCAAGTGTAATCATGTTTTTACGTTTGCCCATTCTTGTTTGTTCACCGTTTATTACAAGATTTACAAGTTGACCTAAAAGAATTTCAAGTTTTGTTGAGTCGTATCCCAGTGCTTCCAATGAGGCCTTAACACGTGCAACATATCCGTGATGGTCTGCACCCCAAATGTTTATTAATCTGTCAAAACCTCTGTCCATTTTGTCTTTATGATAAGCTATATCGGCAGTAAGATAAGTATTAGAACCATCTGCTTTTTTTATAACTCTGTCTTCATCATCACCGTATTCTGAAGATTTAAACCATATTGCACCTTCTTTTTCGTACAATTTTCCGCTCTCTTGAAGTTTTTTGTATGAAGTTTCTACTTTGCCTGATGTATGCAAATCAAGTTCCGAATAAAATTTATCAAAGTGTACTCTAAAGTTTTCTAAAAGTTCTCTTTGTAATCTTTCCATTTCTTTTTTTGCAAAGTCTGAAAGTATTTTTATATCTTCTGTATATTCATGTTCTAATAAGAATTTTTTAGCAACAGGTATTAAATATTCACCCGGATAATAATTTTTTCTTTCAATTTCATCTTCAGGAAAATCTATATTTTCGCCTTTTTCTTGTTTTAGTCTTATTAAAAGTGAATTTCCTAATTTTTGAATTTGTGAACCTGCATCATTAATATAGAATTCTTGATATACATCATGTCCGTAAAATTTTAAGACATTTGCCAATGCACTGCCCATTGCAGCCCAACGTCCATGACCAATATGGAAAGGTCCGGTTGGATTTGCTGAAACATATTCCAGATTTATTTTTTCTGTTTTTACATTTTCAGGTTTACCGTAATTTTCACCCTTTTTAAAAATTTCATCAACTATATTGCATAAAATTTCTTTGTTAACTTTAAAATTGATAAATCCACCAACTATATTTACACCATATTTATCTTTATCTAAATTATCACAAATGGCATTTGCAATTTGTGGCGGCGCTATTTTTGCACTTTTGGCAAGAGAAGATACATTTATTGCAAAATCTCCAAAGTTAATATTTTTCGGCTTTTCTACCGATAAAGAACCTTTTGTATATTCGGTCATTTGCCCTAATGTATTGTTTTTTATTGCTAAATTAACGGCATTTTCTGTTTCTTTTAAAAATAAATCTTTTAACATTTTTCCTCACTTTAAATATCAATAAAATAATTATAAGTCAAAAAAAATATTTAATATATAATAAAACTATGATAAACATTTCAGCAACAGTTGACAGATTAAGAGAAATTCTTGATGATGAATCGAACGTTCAATTGAAAGAAGAATTGAATGGTTTTCACTCTGCGGATTTAGCTGATATTTTTCAAGAATTAAAACCGGAAGAACGCTTAGAATGTTTTAATTTAATTGAAGAAGACAAAGCTGCCGATATGATTGAATATTTGCCGCCAAATTTGCAAGTAGAAATTTTAGGCGACATTGATACCGATTTAGCAGCAAGAATTATCACAAAACTTCCACATGATGCTGCTGCGGACGTTTTGGGTGACATGGAAGAAGATGACACTCAAGTTTATTTAGAATCTTTGCCTCAAAAATTTTCTGAAGAAGTTCGAGAATTGATGAATTATGACGAAGATACCGCCGGCGGTATGATGACACCGTTATTTATGGTGGTTACACCTGAAATGACGGTTAAAGAAGTTTTGGATTACGTTCGTGATAGAGCAGATGAAGATAATATTGATCTTTATTATGTTTATGTAACTGATAAACAAGAACACCTGTTAGGTGTTGTTTCATTAAAATCTCTTTTAAGGTCTTCTCTTAAAACAAGAATTGAAGACTTGATGAATTCTGATATAGTAAAACTGCATATTGATGATTACAGAGATGCTGTGCTTGATGTATTTATGAAATATCAGTTTGATTCTCTTCCTGTTGTTGATCAGTACAACCATTTAAGAGGGGTTGTGACTTGGGATGATATACAAGATGCGGCAGAAGAAGAAACAACGGAAGAAATTTACGCTTCTTCAGGTATTTCAACAGGAAGTATTGACGAAGATGAAATTTTAGAAGGTAGTATTTTTACTTCAATTCGAGCAAGAACTCCTTGGCTTTTTGTTACCTTAATTGGAGAACTAATTGCCGTAAATGTTGCAAATTGTTATGGAAAAACTTTGCAGGCATTGCCTATAATTGCAATATTTATGCCTCTGTTAGCCGGTCTGGCAGGTAATATCGGTACTCAAAGTATTACAATTATTGTTCGTGGGCTTTCAACAGGGCAGATAACTTTGGGTTCAGCATTAAAACATATGATAAGAGAAAGTGTTATTGGATTTTTAATAGGTGCATTTTTTGGCGGAACTGTTATGCTGTTCACTTGGGGGTGGCAAGGTAGTGTAGAACTTGGTATTATTGTAGGTCTTGCAATGGCAATTAATATGTCACTTGCAACATTAATTGGAACTTTGACACCATTTGCAATGGAAAAAATGAATATTGATCCTGCAGTTGCATCAGGTCCTGTTATTGCGACAGCGATAGATGTTTTGGGTTTAGCAGTTTATTTTTCACTTGCATCAGTTTATTTGATTAAAATAATGTAAGATATTTTAGTAATTTTCAAGAACATTAGATATTTTTTCTTCCATAATTTCAGATAACGCAAAAATGTTTTCGCAATGCTCATTAGAACTCATGTTGTTTTAGCAGTAATCTTTTATTATGCGAGTAATGCATAATGTTTGTACGGTTAAATCAAGTAATTCATTTCTTTTTGACATAATAACTATTATAACCTGGGAAAAATTTATAAAATGCGGATTATAGCCTACATTTTGCAGGTTATATTACGAATTTTGTAAAAAAGGCATGCCTGATTTTTATTTGTTGTATAATTACCTCCAAGAGGTTTTTTATGCAAGACGAGGTTCAAATTGAATTAAGTGAAGGAGAAGAAATCCTTGCTGTTGGTGAAAAAAATCTTACCTTATGTATTTGCTGTACAGCTCTTTATTTTGTTGCAACAATAGTTTTTTTATACATATCCTTAACCGTTCAAACATTTTATATGCGAATGCTTTTTGGTTTAGGTGTGATTATTTTAATTGTGATTGCGGTATATTTACTAAATTCATACAGACATAATCAAATATATTTGACTAATAAAAGATTTATAATTACTGTAAATGAAAAAATTGAAATTATTCCTTATGATGAAATATACGAATATGCATGGTTTGATATAGTTTATTTAAAAAGCAACAGAAGATTTATCTTTGCATATACAAATATAGATAATGTAAAAGAACAATTCAAAGAAATTTATCCTCAGTACAAAAGTATGCCTATAATTGCAAAATTAATTATAATCGCTATTTTTGCAGGTCTATGTTTTTTAGCTGCCAAAATCGTTCCTCAGCGAATTGACAAGCTTAAGCAAACTTATTATTTGCAAAAAATGCATTCGCAATCTTCAATAACAAATAAAGATGAGTATATGAAGTATTTAGAAAAGGTTTTGAAAATACATTGGACACCACCAAAATTGGATAATGATGCAAAAGTTACTGTTGAATTTCAAATTCTTCCGGATGGCACGATGATAAATGAAAAAGTTATAGAAACATCAGGAAACAGGGAACTTGATAACTCTGCATTATTTGCTTTAAGAAAGGCTAAGCCATTAAAAAAATTACCTAAGGATTTAATTGAAGAAAAAGAAGTTATTATAAATTTCACATTTGATTATGACGCTAAAAACTAGTTTGTTATATAATTGAAATATATTAATAAATTAAAGGGAAATAAATATGTTAAGAGCAGGTATTGTAGGATTACCTAATGTAGGAAAATCAACATTGTTTAATGCACTTACAAGTGCAAAAAATGCGCAGAGTGCAAATTATCCGTTTTGTACGATTGAGCCTAATGTTGGTGTTGTAGGAGTTCCTGACGAAAGATTATATAAATTGCAGCCGCTAGTTCATACTGATAAAGTTGTGCCAACAGCAATAGAATTTGTTGATATTGCCGGACTTGTTAAAGGTGCAAGTAAAGGCGAAGGTTTGGGAAATCAGTTTTTGGCAAATATTAGAGAAACCGATGCAATTATTCAGGTTGTAAGATGTTTTGATGATGCTAATACAATTCACGTTGCAGGTAAAGTTAATCCTTTAGATGATATTGAAACAATTAATACGGAACTTGCACTTGCTGATATGGCTTCTTTGGAAAAAAGAATGGCTAAAACATCTAAAGTTGCAAATTCAGGCGACAAGGCTGCAAAAATTGAAATGAAAGTTATGCAAACGCTTTATGACAAACTTTCAGAAGCAACATTTATAAATGTTGACGAATTATTTGATGATGAAGAAGAATTAAAAATAGCAAAACAATCTCAATTAATGAGTATAAAGCCTGTAATATATGCTTCGAATGTTTCTGAATTCGATGTTGTAAGCGGAAATGAATATACAAAACAAGTTGAAGAATATGCAAAAAAACACGGTGCAGAAATGGTTATAATTTCCGCAAAAATAGAAGAAGAACTTGCTGAATTATCTCAAGAAGAAGCTAAAGAATACCTAAATGAAATAGGTATTACAAATTCAGGTATTGAAAAAATGATTCAATCTGTATATCACTTGCTAAACCTTAGAACATACATAACAGCAGGTGAAATGGAGGTTAAAGCTTGGACAATTACAGCAGGTACAAAAGCTCCTCAAGCAGCAGGTGTTATTCATACCGATTTTGAAAAAGGATTTATTAGAGCAGAAGTGATTTCTTATGAAGATTTTCTTGCATGTGACGGTTCATATACAGTTGCAAAAGAAAAAGGCCTAATGCGTCTTGAAGGTAAAGACTATGTTGTTCAAGACGGCGACATTATGCACTTTAGATTTGCTAATTAAATTTTGAGAATTTATTTATACAACTAAAAAGCGTCCTCTTTAGAGGACGCTTTAAACTGTTAGGTTCAAAAAACTATTTTACTAATTCTTTGAATTTTTTACCAGCTGAGAATGCAGGAACTGTTCTTGCAGCAATTTTAATTTCTTTACCTGTTTGAGGGTTTCTGCCTGTTCTAGCTGCTCTTTTACGAGGTTCAAAAGTACCAAAACCAACTAATGTAACTTTGTCACCTTTTTTAACTGTTTTTTCGATTGTTTCAACTGTTGCTGTTAATACATCATAAGCTTCTTTTTTTGAAACTTTTGCAACTTTTGAAACTTCTGCTACTAATTCTTCTTTGTTCATCGTAATTTCCTTCCTTGTTAAGTGTAATAACCTTTTCTTTTAGTAACTTTATTATATACTTTATTTTTAAATTGGCAAGAGTAGGTATTTGAAATATTTTTTTTAAAAATATAACAATATTATTATGGCTAAAATTCACTATTGACAACTGTTTTAAATGCCAAGTCAACTTAGTATTATGATAAACATTTCTTAATATTTGTTCTCAGGTAAAAATAAAAAGCATGCTCAGACATTATCCGGCATGCTTTTTGATATAATTTTGATTTATTTAATTATAATTTAAATTCTTTGTGAAATCTCTTATTCAAATCTTCTTTTATGCCTAAATAGTTAATAGTATCATGAATAGAGTTTTGGTCAAAAATATAAGCCAAATATGACAAGTCATTATATTGTTCATAATAGTGCCAACCAAATGATTTTCTTAAAGATGCAACTGAATATTTCTTACTTAATCCTAATTCTTTGCAAACAGCTTTGAATTTTCTATAAATAAGAGTTCTTTCAAGTTTTTTACCTGTTACTGAAATAAATAACCAATCGTTATCTTTTCTTGAACCTACAACTTTTTCAGCAATCTCTCTTATTTGTCTGTTTAATGGAAATTTTTTAACAATTTTAGTGCTTGGATCTTTATAAACCAATTCTTTTTTATCTTTAACATGTTTTACTTTAAGGCTAAGAATATCTGTTATTCTCAAACCTGTATTTAGCGATAATAGGAATAATAAATATTCTCTATATATCTTGTTTTTTGTGTAATACCTTTTAATTTTTTTAATTGTTTCTAAATCTTTAATTGGCAAAACTTTGTTCATAAATATGTACCGTCCTTTTTCATAACATTCTATAACATTAAATATCAAGAACAAACGCTTGTCAAGAATAAAGCTATGTTCAAGTTGTAATTTCTATAAATTTTTAATTCTTGTAAATGGCCAAACAATGGTAATAGCTCTGCCGATAATTCTTTCTTTTGGTAAAAATCCCCAATAACGACTATCTTGAGAGTTTCCTCTATTATCACCCATCATAAAATAATTTCCTTCAGGGATAATCATAGGACCGCAATGCATGGCTTGGGTGCAGTCATTATAGTCATATTTGCTTTTTATATATGGTTCGTCCAATGGCTTGTCGTTTATGTAAACTGTAAATGCGCCATCTTCTTTTGATTTTTTAATTTCTATTTTATCTCCGGGCATTCCGACAACCCTTTTAATAAATGCAATATCGTTGCAAAAAAAACCTGTTAAACGTTTGAAAATTTTTATTGGAGTTGCTTCAAGTTTAATCATTGGCGGATAAAATACAAGTATATCCCCTCTTTGAGGTTCTCTATAAAAGCGTGAAACTCTTTCTACAACAATTCTGTCTTTTTCAACAAGTGTCGGATGCATTGAACCTGACGGAATCCATCTGATTTCACCTAGGAAAAATTTTATAATTATAACCATTACCACAACAAATACTGCTGTTTCGACAGTTTCTTTTGTAAAAGCTTTTATTTTTTCTTTTATAATTTGTTTATCCATTTATTTTCATTATATCTATAAGTTCAATTATTGCCGATTTATACTCGTTGTCAGGTGCTTTGTCTAAACATCTTTTTACTCGGTTAAAATAATTATCCAACAATTCTTTAGTTTTTTCAATGCCATATTCCAAATTATTTAAATCTTTTGCAAATATAACAGGAGCAGTGTATATTCCATCTTCAATATCATTTCTGCAAGGTTTATCAGATTTGCATTCAATTATATTTAATAAATCATCTCTTATTTGAAATGTTATACCAAATCTTTTAGCAAAATCTTTTGCACTGTTTATATCGAGTCCTGCAATAGATGCTGAGCTTGTAATAGAGGCAATGAACAATTCTCCTGTTTTATAACGGCATTTATCTAAATATTCATCAAAATTAATCATTTTATATTTATTAAAATATTGATTAATTTCTCCTAAGCACATTCTTTTTATTGCTATGCTGAAGAAATTTAAAACGTTACAAGATTTTATGTTTAGTAATTTCTGAATTGCAATTGAAAGTAGAAAATCTCCTGTAACAACAGCTATACTGTTATCAAAATTTTCGTTAATTGTTTTTTGATTACGGCGTTTTGAAGATTTATCTATAACGTCATCATGAATAAGTGTAGCGTTATGAATTAATTCTACTGCTGATTGAACTTCTATTTGTTCATAAGAAATATCTGTACCATACATTTTTAGATATAACAAAGCTAATAGAGGTCTAAGTCTTTTTGATGGGGCTTTTATTATATTCATAAGATTTGATTGTAATTCATCCGAACCGCAATAAAAATCCGTTATATTGTTTTCTATTTGATATAATTCGTCGCTAACAAGAGATTTTATTTTGTTATATTTTTCATTAAAACTCATTGTAATTATCCCATAAATGAAGTAAATCTATCACAGATATATCGGGGTTAATTTCTTTCATACATGTAATATGATTTATATCTATTTCTTCTTTAAATATTTTTTCAAGCAATTCTTTGTCATAATCAAACAAAATAGAACCGTGTTGCAAAATGTAACCTTCTTTTCTGAATTGGGCCGAACCTATTAACTTTTTACCCCTATAACAAATATCTGCGCTTGTCGAAACCTGCATACAATAATTTACATCATGATTGGTGTTGTTTCTTTGTGCAATTTCAAGTTCTATGCCAATTTGTTTAAACGGTTCAAAAAATATTTTTGCAATTTCCTTATATGATGACATAATGCTGTCGCCATTTTTTAATGTTGATATGGGGCATATATAACTGTAAGTTAATTCTTTATCGTGTAATAAAGCTCTGCCGCCGGTGAGTCTTCTTACCAAATCAAGTCCGTATTTGTTTAACAAATTTTTATCAATAAAATCTGCTTTCTGATTTCTCCCTAAAGAAATACACCTCGGACTCCAGCCGTATAATCTTAAAATGTGCTCCTTAGTTTGATTTTTTATTGCGTTTTCAAGCAAATCTTTGTCAATTTGCATATTTTTTGAGCCGGTATTAACTTCAAAAGGAATAATTTTCATGTTTTTATTATATCGCAAAATTTTGTAACAAATAACCTGCAAAATGTTTAGAAATTTTAGAAACTTTGTAAATTTTTGTAACGATTTAAAAATAAGAGTAGTTGTTTGATTTGTAAAGTTATGTAACAGATATTGTGAAAACCCTCAAGAAATCATGATTTTAAACCGATATTGAGTATGTAAGGGAAATTTGTTAAAGGAAATAAGCTTATGGGTATGTCAGCATCACAAGCAAGATTACTTTCTATAACATCAAGAATTAGTGACATTGAATACAAGTCACAACAAATTTCCAATGTAAAAATCAGATTAGCTGACGAATCTGAAAAAGTTGCAAATGCATACACAAAAGCTTTAAATAAACAAAAAATAACAATGACTTCTTACAACACATCAGGTCAAGCAGTAAAACAAGATGTAACAATTAGCAGTTTAAGCAAACCTGATTCAAAATACATTTTAAAAAATTCAAAGAATCAGACAGTTGTTTCATCTGGTGTATATAATATGTACAAAGCATTAGTTGAAACTTCTAATAATCCTAATAGCTGGGGTAACAGATACGAATCGCAAGGTACAAAGCCATGCGACAACGGTGATTATTTTAATGCTTTTATGGGTGCTAAATTTGGAAATATTGTAAGTTTATCAAATAGAGTAATGGAAGCTGCTGGTAAGAATTTAGATTGGGAAGATAATTATTGGGAAGTTGTAGATGAATTAGGCGGATACGGTGGCGGACTTGGTACTTGGCAAGCAATAGTTCAATATGCAAAAGACCACAATGTTACTGTTTCTGGCATGCCCACAATGGAAGAAGTAAATTATTATGAATTTTTATTTAAAGAATTCACAACAAATGCAGACACAACTGTTGCTACAAGTTCTAATTTAGGTGAACATCAATACACAAGACTAGAAACAAGCAATTTAAATAAATTTTTAGATAGGAATTCTTCTGTTAATGCTAACGATCCAAATTGGTTAAATGAAGCATTAGAATCAGGCGAATTTATGTTAGTTAGCGTAGAAACAGGCAAAGAAGTTTCTGTATCAGGCGAAACAGCTCTTTGCTTAGAAACAGATACAACAGGTATGGCAAAAGCTGAAGCTGAATATACTGCAGCAACTGCAAAAATCAACACAAAAGAAAAGAAATTAGATAATCAACTAAAAGCTTTAGACACTGAACACAGCGCTTTAACTACTGAATTTGATTCTGTAAAATCTTTAATCGGCGATAATGTTGAAAAATCATTCAACTTATTCAGCTAATAAAAAAGTTTATATAGGCAAAAAAAAACACTCATTTTATTGAGTGTGTGTTTTCTGCATCCTAATGGTCTCTTTTTTAGTGTTTATTATTTAGGAGTTTATATGTTTTTTGGGTAAATGTTATGCCATTTAGTGTTTCGACTACACTATTTAATGCACAAGATTATTATTGCATACATTTTATTTAATGTCAACAAAATCTTTTTATAAAAACAAAATAAAATCCAAAATCAATGTAATAGTGTCGTTTTGACACTTTACAAAAGTTAATAAAATTGTTTAAGCAGTAGAAAACTCTACATTTTATCTTTTTGTTAATACTTTGCACAAAGAAAAAACATTGCTATAATATGTGTATGAAGATATTGGGTATAGATCCAGGCATGGCTATTGTAGGATACAGCGTTATTGATGTTGGCGCTGAATGTTTTGATTTGATTACTTCAGGTTCAATACAAACCAAAAAGGGTAATACTGATGCTTCAAGATTATATGAAATTTTTCAAGATATTTCGGTTATAATAGAAAAGTATAAACCTGATATTGCTTCAGTAGAAAAGTTGTATTATTTTAGAAATCAAACTACAATAATTCCGGTAGCTGAAGCAAGGGGAGTAATAATTATGGCATTGGAAAAATATGGTATTCCAACGTATGAATATACTCCGATGGAGGTTAAGCAAGTTCTTACAGGTTTTGGCAGGGCTGACAAAAAACAGGTAGAACAAATGGTTAAATATACACTTAATTGTGATAATTTACCAAAATTGGATGATACTATAGATTCTATTGCTATTGCAATATGTCATACAAGAAAAAATTTAGAATTAATTACAAAATAAGGAAGAAAATATGATTAACGAACTTTTATTGAAACAAATAGCTATTTTGAGTGCAATAGCCGGCGCTGTGTTGGGTGTATTAACAATAATACCTTATATAAATATATTTTCTTTATCTATATTAATAATATGTTTAGCTGCATTTGTTTTAGTTTATATGAAACGTGAAAATTTAATAGGTATATTTGATATGAGAGAAGGAGCTATTTTGGGTGCTGTTGTCGGATTTGTTTCGTTTATAGCGGCTTCAATAGTTTATGTTCCTTGTGATATTATATTAGGTTTAATACCACCGTTTAGAGCGCATTTTGTAATGAGATTTTTCTTTAACAGTTTTGGTAGTTTTGTAGTTATGAACATGCTAATATTTTTTGTTGCATTATTAAGCGCATTAATGAACGCATTTGCAGGACTTGCAACCTCTTATGTTTATGAGCTTTTAACAGGGCTTAAAAAAGAAAGCAACGAAAGTTTTGATTTTGAAATTAAATAACAAATAAATATAGAAAGGTAGATATATTATGACTTTTGACTCAAAAATCAGACCAATACAATGGAAAGATGGTATTTCAAGAATGCTTGATCAAACTGTTATTCCTTATGAATATAAATATGTTGATATTACTACAGGTCAACAAATGTTTGATGCGATAAAAAACATGATTGTAAGAGGTGCGCCGGCTATTGGTATTGCTGGTGCGCATGGTGTTGTTTTATATGCTCAAGAATTGGAAAAAGAAAATTTATCATTAGATGAATTTAAAAAGCAATTAATTGAAAAAACAGATTATATGTCAACATCAAGACCGACTGCAGTAAATCTAATGTGGGCTTGCAAGCAACAAAGGGATATTATTGAAAAATCATCATCTGATATAAAAGGTATTATTAAAGAATTAACAGAAAAAGCAATAGAAATAGAAAAAGATGATATTGAAAGATGTATAAAAATTGGAGAAAATGGTGCAGATGTTGTTCCAAAAGGAGCAACAATACTTACTCATTGCAACGCAGGAGCTTTAGCGACAGGTGGTTATGGTACAGCTTTAGGTGTTGTTCGTTCTGCTTATGATAGAGATAATACAGTAAAAGTTTTTGCAGATGAAACTCGTCCGCGTCAACAAGGAGCAAGACTTACAACTTTTGAACTTGCAATGGATGGTATTCCTGTAACTCTTATTACTGATGGAATGTGTTCATATTTTATGAATAAAGGCATGATTGATATGGTTTGTGTAGGCGCAGATAGAATAGCTGCAAACGGAGATACCGCAAATAAAATTGGAACATATACAGTCGCAATTGCGGCAAAATATCATAATGTACCATTTTATATTGCAGCTCCGCTTTCTACAATTGATACAAGTATTAAATCAGGAAAAGAGATACCGATTGAAGAACGTTCAAGAGAAGAAGTTACTCATATAAACGGAAAAATTATATGCTCTGACAAAGTAAATGTAATTAACCCTGGATTTGATGTTACTCCTAACGAACTTATTGCCGGTATAATTACTGAAGTTGGTATTTTAAAAGCTCCATACGAAAAATCAATAAAAGAAGCGTTCGAAAAACACCAAAAAGATTTGTTACAATAATTTCATGTTATTCATGATGTCTGTTAGAAGTAGTCATGCGCGTGGAATATATATATTATAAGGCATGCCTTAGTTTTTTAACGCAAGCAGATATGGTCAGTAAGACTTTGACTTCGATTTATTGTACCCAATTGATTGTCACAACGACTGCTTCAAAACGAATAAGGGCTGCCTATGCCATAGTGCAGCAGAAGTTTTATTGCATCCTATAAAAGTCTGATTAGGCAATTATGTAATTGCATTAAACCACATTCCTCATCGGTTTAAAAATTTTGATAGACTGTTTTGTCGTTAGCAATTACCGCTTTTGGAACAAAGTCTGTTCCAAGGCCTTCTGCTATGCTTTTTATTTGCATAGAACCTGAAATTATAATAATCTTTGTTTTATAATATTGTTTTAAAAGTTGAATTTGTTCAACAAGCCATTCTCCGGCAAATTTAGGTGAAAAATCATATTCCATAGATAAATCTGTGATTATAAAATCATAAGGATTATCTATATAATTATAAACCCATTCATATCCTTCACGAGCAGAATAAGCTCTATCAATTTCAATTTCTTCACCATACAAAGCTTTTAGATTATCATAATGAAATTTATTCCAGCTTGGTGAATCATCGACAACAAGACAATGCTTCATTTTGTAAGCCTCAATACTTCGTAAATATTCATTTTCTTTTCTTTACCACGGATTTTTACTTCTGAAATTTTTATAACATCTGCAATACCTCTAACATGTTCGTATGTAGAAGAACTGATTAAAAATTGCGTTTTATATACTTTATTATAACTTTCTATACGGCTGGCAAGGTTAACCATATCACCAATAACAGTGTATTCTAACCTCTTTTCAGAACCGATATTTCCTACAAAAGCCTCACCGGTATTAATTCCAACACCGATTTCAATTTTTGGTTTTCCTTCATCCAACCATTTTTTTTGTAATTCTTGAACTTTTAGTAACATTGCATTTGCACATTTTACAGCATTAATTGCGTGGTCTTTATCTTGTATTGGTTCTCCGAATATTGCCATAACAGCATCTCCGATAAATTTATTAATAACCCCGTTGTAGCTGCTTATAATCGGTTCAAGGGCTGTAAAATATTCGTTTAATATAACAGAAATTTCATCAGGTTCAAGTTTTTCACTCATGGAAGTAAATCCCCTAATATCTGCAAATAATACTGTTACATCAGCTTTTTTACCGCCTAATTTTACATTATCAATGTTGCTTACAACATTTTCCATAATGTCTTGTGATATATACTTACCCATTGCATCTTTAATTTTTTCTTTATTTCTTGCTTCTACAATAAACTTTCTAGAATATCCAAATATCATTGTAATCATTTGTAGTGCTATCGGAGTAATTACAGGAACAGCAAAGTTAAGCTTATATGATAAAACAGACATAAATATATAGCCCAAAACCATTATAACCATAATTCCAAGTCCGGCTATAAGTGAAAAATTAGCAACTATAATAAACGCTGCAATGACAAGGATAAAATTCAGCAAAAATTCTTGTGTATCGGTTACAGACCTAACAATTTGATTATGAATAAGATTATCTAAATTTGTTGCTTGAATATCAACCCCCGGATGTTTGTTTTGCATCGGAGTAGGAGCAGCATCTTCAAGTCCCAATCCTTGAGCTTTTGCATTTGCACCTACATATACAATTTTGTTATCAAAACTTTTAGGATCAATTTTAGGTTTTTTGCCTGCTTTCATTGCGTCAATTGAATCTATAATATCTACGGCAGAATAGGTTCTGTGCGTATAATCAGAGTTTTTATAATTTTTGTAAAAATGAAGAAAATTACAAATTCCTCCCCAACGTTTATGATATTTAATTTTTATTTCTTCATCACCACTTATTATCAAGTGATTTTTTGTAAGTCTTATTTGCTTAGTATTATTTAACTGTGCAAACATACGTAATCCTAGAGATGGATAATAATTTCCTTTATAGTATATTAACTGAGGAATATCCTTAATATATCCGTCAATCGGATGTGTAAATACTTTTACTGAACCAACTTTTTTTAATGCATTGAAATATCCGTCAGGATAGCGTGATAAACTGTTATATCGGGGTTGTTCGTCAGTTTTAATTTCGTTAATTATAGGATATTTAAACTTATCTTCAAATTTTTTATCATATAATTTTCCTTCTACCTGATTGGGATAATTATTGTTTAGTAAGCTAAATCCGCCGACAAAATTAGGTAAATCTTTGACAACGTTATACAATTGTAAATCTGCATTAGGGTTATTCAAATCAGGAGTTGTCAAAACTGCGTCAAATCCAATTATTTTAGCGTTTGTATAGTGTCCAAGATAATCAAAAATTTTAGCATACAAATCTCTACTCCAAGGCCAACGATAACGTTCTATTGATTCATCATCAATTACAACAAGCACAATACCGTCAGAACCTTTATGACTTGCAACAAAACTTCTTACCATAAGATTATATACACCTGGTTCAAAAAAACTGCTGAAAATAACATAAGCAACTGAAATAATTACAATAAATGCAAAAAATATAACAAGTGATTTTAATTTTTTCATTAATTTATCCTTACGTAATTTATTTTATTTCATGATATAATAAATTTGTAAAAAAGGATACTACTATGAATAAAAATGTTATGGAATTAGTTGCGGAAGAAAAAATCTATCCGATAGTTAGAAGCAAAGATGCTAAAAATGCTGTTGACGTTGCACATGCATTAATTGATGGTGGAATAAAAGTTTTGGAAATAGTTGTTGAAAATCCATCTCTATATTCTGCGATAGAAGAAATATCAAAAGATGCCATCGTATGTGCCGGTGGAATTATCACGCAGCAACAAGCAGAACAAGCTATAGAATGTGGCGCTAGGTTATTTTCATCTCCATTATCACAAATGAATATTGTAAAAATTTCAAAAAATAAAAAAGTTCCTTTTATTGCAGGAGCTTCAACTCCAAATGAGGCTTATCACGCTTGGCAAGCAAGAGTTCCATTAATTAAAATATTTCCTGTAACAGCTCTTGGTGGAGTTCAATATATAGAAGACATGCTTAGACCAATGCCATTTTTGAAAATAATGCCAATGGGACACATAATGCTTAAAGATGTTCCTGCATATATTAAAGCCGGAGCTGTTTCTGTTGGTGTTGGCAGAGATTTTTATGACGGATTAAATTTTAATGAAATTACAAAACGCGCTAAAGATATTTTAAATGTCGTAAAGGGTTAATATGACAAAGAAAGTTGTAATATCAGGATATTACGGAGCGGATAACTTTGGTGATGAGTGTATATTGGAAACTCTTGTTCAGAGATTAAAAAAATTAAAAGCTGATATTACTGTACTATCAACAAACCCTGAAAAAACAGAAAATGTTTATAAAGTAAAATCAATAAAAAAATTCGCAATCGGAAAAGTTATAAAAACAATATCTAAATCAGATATTTTAATATCAGGAGGCGGCAGTTTACTTCAAGATGCAACAAGTGTAAAGAGTTTATTCTACTATCTTTTTGTAATTTTCATTGCTCAATTTTTTAAAAAAGAAGTTATAATATTTGCTCAAGGAATAGGTCCAATTTCAAATAAAATTGGAGAATTTTTTACAAAAAAACTTTTAAAAAAATGCCGTTGGGTAAGTGTAAGAGATGATAAAAGCTTGTTTTTATTAAGAGGGTGGGGAATTAAAACTGAACTTGTATGTGACCCTTTATATGACCTTGAATTAGAAGGTTCAAATCCCGAAAACAGAATCGGTATTCAACTTAGAAATTTTAAAACATTAACAGAAAAACTTTTAATCACACTGGCAAATCGTGTTGCAATTGATTTTCCTGACAAAGAAATTGAAATTTATTCACTTCAAGACAGCAATGATTTAGAAGTTTGCAAGCATTTTGAAAGTCTTCTTCTTGCAGTTAATCCTAACTTAAAAACAAATGTTATTTCAGGTAGAACACCAAAAGAAATTATAAAATTAATGGCTAATTTAGAATATATGATTGCAATGAGATTTCACGCTATTTTAATTGCTATAAAATATGGTGTTAAAACACTTGCTATAAATTATGATTATAAAGTGGAAAATATAGCAAATGATGCAAAAATACCTTTATTATCAATGAATGCAACAGAAAATTACGGTTATATGTTCAACAGATTGAAGAACTTAGACCGTCGTGCATTAATTGAATTTGCCAATAAAAAACACTTCGATTGGGAAGTATTTGATTTATTGGTGAAGTAGGCGTCTGAACATGTTTCTTAAATAATCTACAATCTTTAGCAACATTGGCGGATCAGTGTAGATAATTTCTTTTGCATCTTTTAAAGAAAATGTATCATTTTTTTCTTCAAAAAGACTTTTTTTACGTTCATCGTCCTCTTGCTTTTTGCGCTGCTGTTCAAAATAGCCGGTGTTGCCTGCACCGCCGTCTTGAGTTTGTGCAGCCCTCAATTGTGGGGTATTGTGTAGTGGATTTACGTCAAAACTCATAGCTTTGCCTCCATAAACTATATTCCCACTTTAGCAGTTTTTTAATCTTATTTTATCGTTCAAGTTACTTATTTTTTACGTCTTTAAAGAATGTCATAACAATACTGAATACAATCGTTACCAATACAAATCCCCAACCAGCAACAAGAAGATTTGATATTGGATAGCCACCGTATGGATGTTTTATATTTTCATATAAGTAACTGCCAACAATTGCGGCAAAAACAAAAGGACAAAGATATTTTATGCAAAATATCCATGATTTTCCGTATTTAAATTTACAATTTTTATTAATTATTTCAAGCATTTTGTCAGCTCCGTAAATCCAACCCAATGCTATTGTTTCTACTAAACCTATTGCAATTAAATTAAAATCATTCATAAAATGATCGACAATATCAACCCAATACAAACCTGCATTTGTAGTATAAATCATCGCGATTAAACATCCAACTATACAGAAAAATAATGCTGTTTTCTGTTTAGAAGTACCAAATTTATCTTTAAATGATGTTGTAACCCCTGCAACAATTGAAAATACTGAACCTAAAGCAAGTGTAAACAAAATTATAAAGAATATTAATGAGAATAATATAACCATCCACTTTCCACCGGGCATTGCAGCAATTGCAGTTGGATATGTCGCAAATGCAAGCATAATTCCTGAATGAGTCATTTCTGATATAGGAGTATTTTGAATATGCGATAAATAACCTAAAGAACCAAAACAAGCAAATCCTGCTATAAAACTTACAAATGCATCAGCAATTGCAATAATAATACTATCTGAAGTAACAGGTGCATCTTCAGGTAAATAACTTCCGTATGCAACCATTATTGAAAATAAAATACTTAATGAGAAAAATACCTGACCATAAGCAGCAGCCCAAACACTAGGCTGTAACAATTTTGACCAATCCGGTACAAGGTAATAATATATACCATCCATAGCTCCAGGTAAAGTAACAGCTCTTATAATCATTATTACCAGTAATGCTAAAGGTACTGTTACAACATAATTTAAAACAGAACTAACAGAATCTACACCATTTCTTATACATACCCATATAAAAAACCAACCAATAATCATTGCGATTAAAATACAAGGTACAAATCCTCCAATATCAAACATTCCGCTCGATACATGCAAGGCATCTTTCATAAATACATCAGCAGCAGCTTTATGCATCCAAGGTGAAGAAAATGATAGATATACATAATATATCACCCAAGCTAATACCGTCGAATAATATGAAGCAATGCAAGACGCAGTACCAACACCTAACCAGCCTATCCATTCAAAATGAGGATTTAATTTTTTTAATGCAATCGGAGAACCTGCTTGAAAATGTTTACCTAAAGAAATTTCCATTGCCAATAAAGGAATTCCTGCTGTTACTATTGCAATAAAATACGGTATCAAAAATGCTCCGCCACCATTTTGATATACAATTCCCGGAAAACGCCACATATTACCCAATCCGACCGCAGAAGCTACTGATGCCAATATAAATGTAAATCGTGAATTCCAAGTATCTCTTTTTTCCATATCTAATCCCTTTTTCTTATTACATTAATAGTAGCATAAACAAAACTTTAAAAGAATTAGTGATATAACTACACTTAACATTTCTTAATTATATTTATAAAAAAATGAACATTTTAATTTCTCAATCGTTATATTTGTGTAAAGGATAAAAATTATGAACAATAAATGTACAAAATTTGAAAGTTTATTTTTGTTTCGCAATGAAACAGAACTTGAAGAACATTTGAAAGAATGTCCTGATTGCAGAGCAGAAAAAGAAAAGATGGACAAAGTTTCAGAGTTACTTCAAGAAGTTAAGCCATATTACGCACAACAAAGAAAAAGGAGTTTTACACGCTTAAAAGTTGCTTGTATATTGTGTTTTGGTATGTTTACAGGCTTGTTGATAGGATATTTTACTCAGTATGGATATAATACAACAAGTTCTGCTTATTATGACACAGAGCAAACAACAAATGATTACGGAATGCCGATAGACAGTTACGGGTTAATAAGTTTAAATTAATGGATTTTAAAAAGATAATAAAAAACAATCAAAATAATGTTAAAAACATTATAAGATTAATAACAAAAGAGGAAAATGAAGATATAGAACAAGAAGTATATATCAAAGTTTGGCAAAAGTCAGATTCTTACGAAGAGCATGGCAAGTTCACAGGCTGGATTGGAACAATTGCCAAGAATTTTTCAAAAGATTACTTAAAATCTTCATCAAAAAAGATTAAAGATAATTCGTGCAACGATGAAGAAAAAGTAAACGAAATAAATGATAAGTCGGATAATCCGGAAATCGCGCTTATCAGAAAGGAAAGACAAAAAAGAATAGTTAAAGCAATAAATTCTCTAAAGCCAAAATTAAAAGAAGTAATCATGATGTATGAAATAGATGGGCTTAGTTACGAATACATTGCACATACACTGAATTGCCCGATAGGTACTGTAAAATCAAGACTATTCAACGCAAAACAAGAATTGGCAAAATCTCTTGAAGATATGCTATAACAAAAGAAAGGAAATTTGATTATGATGAAAAAAACACTAATTTTAACAGCAATACTAGCACTAACAGCAACAACAGCAATTGCAGCAGATACAACATCAAAATCAGAATGTACAAAATGCAAAGCTCCTCAAGCCGGTCAGATGCCGCCAAGAGGTATGCATCATAAACGTCATCCTATGGATTTTGAAAAAAGATTGAATTTGACAGATGCTCAAAAAGCTAAAGTTAAAAAACAAAGAGAAGCTGATAGAGCAAAAATTGACCCTATTAGAAAACAAATTCAAGAGAAAAAAGAAGCAAAATTTGAAATTATCAAAAAATATGAAGAAAAAGATGCAGATTTAATTAAGCTAAATCAAGAAATAAAAGTATTAAAAGATAAAGAACATAAAATAATGGAAGCAAATCGAAAAGCTTTTGAATCTATTTTGACTAAAGAACAAAAAGCTGAATTAGAAAAAATTAAAGCTGAACACGAAAAGAAAAAAGATTTGCCAAGAAGATGCCCTCTAAAAAATGGTCAAGCTCCTGATAAAGAATAAATTTATGTACAAGAAGGCGCGTTTTTTGTGAAACAAAAAACGCGCCTTCTGCTTTTTATTGAATTATAAATCCTGACTTTTTATTAATTTACCTGTTGTAACATCTATTTTTATATCTTGAAGTAATTCCAAATTTAAAAATTCGCCTCTTTCAATTTCTAAGTTTTTGCCCTTAAAAATTTTTCTAAATAATGATTTGTCGGTATTTTTAATGAAAGCTATGCCTTCTAATCTCATTTCAGGTTGTTTAAAAGCTTCTATTTTATCATTTTCAAAAATTAATTCTCCATTTCTAAATAAAAATTTTCCTTTTTGTGCTTTTTTAACGTGTCCATAGAATTTAGTTCCGCTAGCCAGAAGAAGATATTTTTTCGCGTGTATAAAATTTTTCGGAACTAAAGCTGTATATTTTTCGCCATCGACAGCTTTTTTTGAAGAAAAGTTGCTTGTTAACATTAAAGGTAAAATTGTTCCTTTGGGTATTACAGCAATATAATCGTCTTCCATATATGCATCTGTTAGGATATGTCCATAAGCTGATTTTTTCTTATCCAAAGCTTTCTTAATTTTGTCGTTAGGTCTTACTTTTGCTTCTTCAAGCATGTTATAAAGCAACACAGCAGTTTCTGCTCTAGTAATGGATTTATCATAATCAATTTTTTTTGTATGCTTTCTTGGATCAATTACAAGCATATCCAATAATTGAGCTTTAGCAGCAGGAATTAAAAACCAATTTGGAATTTTATAAAAATCTTCATAAGTATATTCTAAAACAGACTTAGCTTTTTTTTCGGTTAATGGTTGAGTTTTTAGTGCATTTACTGCGATAGTTATAGCATGTCCTCTTATAATATTATCTTCCGGTCTAAACAAATATAAACCGTTTTTATCCATTCTTGGTGGAGTTAATAGACCAAAATAGTATGCATTTTGTACATTATCCCATGCCCAGTCATTACTGAAAAAATCATCAAATTCTAAAGTATCAATAACAACCATATCATCAAGCTTTAACGCTTTCACAGCTGCGGTTGCAAATTCTTCTCTTGTTATAGAGTTTTCAGGTCGAAACTTTCCGTCAGGATACCCTTTCATAACTCCAAGACGATGCAATTCGACTATTTCAGTATATGCCCAATGATTATCAGGAATATCAGAAAAACTGCTTGATGGCAACAAAACATCTAATATAGGTTCTGCTGCGTAACTAACATCTATTACACAGGTAAAAATAATTAATAATATTCCTAAAAAAATTTCTTTAAGTTTCAATGCTACCCCCAGCCTAATTATACGATATATCATAATTTATTTCAAATAATCTTTAAAATCTTTTTTATGAATTGTATAACCGCAGCCTTCAGGAAGTTTTGCGTAAAATTTAATTTCTTTGGCAGGATACTTTCTGCACATTGCAAGTCTTTTGTCATAAACTGTACAGAGTCCTTCAGGAGAAACCAGTTTGCAGGCAAAAATTAATCTTCCGTCTTCATCTTTTCCTTTTATGTAAAATCTTCTGTATGCAGGGAACAAAAACTGCATTATTTTAAATTCTTTTTCAGTATATTCATCAATGCTATACATATAATTACAGCATTTTCCGCACTTTTTGCATTCTCCCGTTATTTTGTACGTGAGTCTTTCAGGTACAAAGTATGAACGAATTTCGTTTATAATTGATACAATGAAGTCTGGCATGTGTTTACAATTTACTTGTTTATACAATAATTATATTATAGAGGAATAATAATATAAGGCAAGAAAATGTATAATTTTATAGTTCCAAAACAAATAAAAAAAGCTAAAAATCAGAAATTACGTTCAACTGTTGCTTATTTTGTAAGTATTGGTATAGCAGTATTAGTTGCAGCTATTGTTTCATTCAAATTGTATTTAATGACACTTCCACCAATTAACAATTTGGAAGAATTTAAACCAAATATTATTACAAAGTTTTATTCATCTGATGGTGAAATAATAAAAACATTTACCGCATATACTTTCAAAAAAGTTGAATTAGATGAAATACCTGATACGTTGATTAAAGCAATCATCGCGACAGAAGATAAAAATTTTTATCATCATGACGGGTATGATCTTTTTGGTTTAGCTCGTTCTATTGTAGCTAACATTATGGCAGGGCGTGTGGTTCAAGGTGCAAGTACAATAACACAGCAGCTATCAAGAATTTTGTTTTTGTCAAATGAAAAAACTTTTAACAGAAAGATAAAAGAATTTGTAATAGCCGCAAGAATTGAAAAGACAATATCAAAAGATAAAATATTGGAAATGTATTTGAATAATGTTTATTTAGGCTCAGGTGCTTATGGAGTGGAAGGTGCTGCTCAAATTTATTTTAACAAGCATATAAATGAGTTGTCACTTGCGGAAATTGCACTGATAGCAGGTTTACCTCAAGCTCCTTCTGTATATTCGCCATTTAATGATATAAAAAAAGCACAACAAAGAAGAAATCAAGTTTTAAAACGTATGTACAAAATGCGTTATATAACCAGAGAACAGTATAAAGCAGCAAGAAATGAAAAAATTCATTTAAGTTCACTTCCTCAACTATATACGTTCAATAAAGCTCCATATTTTTGTGATTATGTAATGAATGAACTTGAAAAATTAGGCTTTGATGAAACAGATATTTCTCAAGGCGGATATAAAATTGTAACAACATTAGATTATAAAACACAAGTAGCAGCAAATGAGGCTATACTAAGGAATATGAATAACTGGGGGCTAAAAGGCGATAACCAGCAAGCTGCGGTATTTTCATATAACACTACAAACGGAAAAATTTTAGCATACGCAGGTGGAAAAGACTATACAAAATCTCAATTTGATAGGGTAACTCAAGCTATAAGACCAACAGGTTCTGCTTTTAAACCTTTTGTATATGCTGCCGCAATCGAAAAAGGATTAACTCCGAATGATATGATTCAAGATATGCCTGTAAAAATAGGTAACTGGGCACCAAGAAATTATGGTAATAAATACAGAGGAGAAATCCCGTTATATACGGCATTGATGGTATCATCAAATGTTTGTGCAGCAAGGTTAATTGAATATGTTGGAATTAGACCTGTTATTCAATTAGCAAGAGTTATGGGTATAACAACACCTCTTGAGTACGATTACACAATAGCTTTAGGTTCAAATGGTGTTAAATTGTTTGAAGTAACAAGAGCATACGGTGTATTTTCAAATGGAGGATATAGAGTTGAACCATACGCCGTTGAGAGTATAGAAACATCAAGAGGAAAAATTATTTATACAGCTCCAAAAGCAAAATCAACAAAAGTTATGGCAATAGAAACAGCAGCAGCAATGACCGCAATGCTTAAAACAGTTATTCAAAGTGGTACAGGTGTAGCTGCAAATATTGGAAAACCCGCTGCTGCTAAAACCGGTACTACCGATGACTCAAAAGATGCAACTTTCTTTGGATATACACCGGATATTGTTACAGGTGTTTGGGTTGGTAATGATGATAATACTAAAATGGGTAATTTGACAGGTGGTACAGTACCTGCTCTTATTTGGAAAGATATTATGAGAGTTGCAACCGCACCTTATGGTAGTCATGATTTTGATTATCCGCCTGTTGAATTAAAATCTTTTAGAGCAAAAATAGCTCCTGTGATAATTTCTCCTGAAAATGCACAAAGAACTTTTGAAAAAGAAGAAAATAAAACAGAAGAAGCAAATAATACAGTTGTTCCTGACGAAACTCCTGATTTTGAAAATGAAGAATCTGCTTTACCTTGGAAACAACAAGCAGATAATGGTAATACAAATAAAAAGGAAACAAAAAAAATCAAAGCACCAAAAATTGATGTAAAACCTGTAAAAATTGAAGTTCCTCACCAAGAACAGCAATCAGAACAAAAATTAGCTCCAATACCAAATGCAAAACAATTTTAAAAATAATAGGAATAAAGGAAGATAAAATGACACAAGAAGAAATCAAAAACAAAGATTCAATTTCACCAAAAGAAAACATTAGACAAGCTAGAGTACAAAAGCTTACGGACTTTGAGCAAAGAGGAATTAATCCATATCCGTACAAATATGACAAAACTGCAACAGCTGCACAATTGCAAGAAAAATATAAAGAACTTCCCGCAGGCGAAGAAACAGAAGATGAATATTCTGTTGCAGGACGTGTAATGGCTATGAGAAATACCGGCATGTTTATTGACTTGCAAGATGATACAGGAAAAATTCAAATTTTTACTCACAAACAAAATGTGGGCGATGATAATTTTAAGATGCTAAAACTTGTTGATGTTGGTGATATTGTTGGATTTAAAGGGACAATAAGAAGAACTCCCCGTGGTGAACTTTCAATAAAAGCAACCGAATACACTGTATTATGCAAAGCATTATTACCATTACCTGAGAAATTTCATGGTTTAACAGATGTTGAAACTAAGTACAGACAACGCTATGTAGATTTAATTGTAAATGAAGAAACGAGAGATACTTTTAGAAAAAGAAGTTTAATAATTTCTAAAATAAGAGAATTTTTAGCAAAAAGAGGCTATTTGGAAGTTGAAACTCCAATTCTTCAAACAGTTGCGTCAGGTGCAAATGCAAGACCATTTAATACTCATCACAATGCGCTTGACATGGACATGACAATGAGAATTGCACTTGAATTATATCTTAAAAGATTAATTGTAGGTGGTGTTTCTGAAAGAGTTTATGAAATAGGAAAATGTTTTAGAAATGAAGGTATAGACACACGTCACAATCCTGAATTTACAATGATTGAATTGTATCAAGCTTATGCTGACTACAATGATATGATGGAATTAACCGAAAATATGGTTGCATTTGTTGCTCAAGAAGTTTTGGGAACAACAAAAATAAAATACGGTGAAAACGAAATTGACTTGACTCCGCCTTGGGACAGAAAAACGATGTTAGGTGCAGTTCAAGAATACACCGGTGCTGATTTTAATACTTGCAGTAATGTTGAAGAAGCACATAATCTTGCAAAAACAATTGGTGTAAATACAGAAGATTGCGATTCTTGGGGTAAAGTTATAGATAAAGTATTTGAAGAAAAAGTTGAACCAAGTTTAATACAACCCGTTCATATAACAGATTATCCATTAGAAATTTCGCCTCTTGCAAAAGTTCACAGAGATAACAAACGTTTAACGGAACGTTTTGAAACACGTGTTAATGGTTGGGAAATTGCAAATGCATTCTCTGAATTAACTGACCCGATTGATCAACGTTCAAGATTTGAAGCCCAAGCACTTGCAAAAGCTAACGGCGATGACGAAGCAATGGAAATTGATGAAGACTTTATTGAAGCCCTTGAATATGGAATGCCTCCAACTGGCGGTATGGGAATGGGTATAGATAGATTAGTTATGTTATTAACAGACTCTCAAACAATACGTGACGTTATTGCATTCCCTACAATGAAAAATATTACAAAATAATTAGAATATATAATATTCAAATAAACCCTTAAAACATACTTTATATTGTTTTAAGGGTTTATTTTATCATTAATTAAACTTTATCATTAATGAATAGGAACATCAATTGGTTGAGTAAGAATAACTGTAAGAGTTTCGTCTTGATTTAGCTCAACATCTTTACCTTTTTTAAACATATCAGCGACGCTGTCACCTAACCAGTATGCTCCTCCTCCTATTGCACCTCCGATAGCACATACAGGAACAGTAATTACTCTTGCTGCTCCAAATAAAACATCTTCGCCGATATCCATTCCATAATCAGTAGCAGTTGTTGTAATATCTACTGTTTTAGACCAGTTATCTTGTAAGGCTTCTCCATAACCTTTATTCAAATATAATCCGCCGTCCATATTAAGATTAATTTTACCTGATATTATTAAATCAAGAGGTATTTGTCGTCCGTTTGGGGTTACTATGTGGTCAAAATCTACAAATATTATACCGCCTCTTGAAAATCTTTTGCTTTTTACAACTTTTGTAATGCTGCCTCTTATCATAGAACCAGCCGGCAAAATTATATTTGTTGGTGTTTTTTCGTCATTAATCAAAACTGCGCTGAAATAATCACCTTCATTACTTGTTTTTGTACTTATCGGGTCTAATAATTTTATTGTAAACTTAGTACCTGCCGGAATACGCTTTGTAACTGCATTTGATTTTAATGTTGCAGCGCTTGAAAATCCTGCTGTAACACACATTATTAACATAACTATAAATAATTTGAATTTCATAATTTCCTCCTCTAAATAATTGTATAATTATAAAAAAAAAAATCAAAAAGGTTACATTTGTTTAAGTTTGTTTGACAATAATAATTAAAAAGTTTACAATTTCATTAATAATAACAGTTTCGAGGTATATATGAGTATTAGATTAAAAGGTTTTTCTCTTTCTGAAATTTTGGTTGTAGTGGGTCTTATAGGTGTTGTTGCAGCATTAACGCTACCAAATTTAAATAATGATGCTGAAGAAAAAAAAGTAATAGCCGCATTAAGAAAAATATATCCTGAACTTGCAACGGCATACGATGAAATAGTTGCAGAACATGGTAAACCTGTTGATTGGAATATGCCAAATAATGCTTCTAAAATTGATATGACAACAAAAATGGCTGAATATTTGAAAGAAAAACTTCCTGTAAAAAAAGATTGCGGATTTAATTCAGGATGTTTTCCATCAAACGATCAAAACAATATAGATACTTATGGCGGTATGTATAAAATGGTATTAAAAGATGGGTCTGCTTTAGCAATTGAAATCCTTTCTAAGAGTGCAATGCTAACCAAAATTGCAAATCACGAATCCTTACACCCTCAAGATAACGAACAATATTGTGACGGAGCTATGGGGAGAATCAAAGCTGATGTTAATGGTTCTACAGGTGACAATTTGCATGGATATGATGTTTTTGAATTTCAAATGTGTTATGGAAATGGTTTTGTAGCTGATGGTGACAACCCTGAAGGACCAATGACAGATCCGACATGGGCTACGGCGTGGGCATTAAAAGCTGGAAACAGAGATTATTTAAAATGTCCTGATGATTTGAATTGGAATTCAAAACGAACTTGTAAATAAATTTTTGTTTATTTGTTAAAATACTTTCTTGATGTGTATTCAGCGATTGCAATAGATAGAGCCATCAGAGTAATAATCTGGAACATTTCTTTTAATTTTGTGTAGTTGCATAACCAGAAAATTACTAAAAAAGATATAACTAATATAATAAAAAACATAATGTAATATTTTTTACTGTATGTATTGTTATTTTTTATTGCGGCGTTTTGAATTTGTTTATTAATATTGTTATTATTATTTTCCATAATTATTTCCTTTTTTCTTTATATAACACATTGCCATCTTTTTCAACTGCAATAATTTGATTTTTTTCGTTCCACCAAACGCATCCGTTTATTTCAATGTCGTGGTATGTATAAGTATTTTCTATTAATTTAAAAGCATTAATATTCATATCCAGTAATCTTTTTACTATTTTATCCAGCAAAGATGTACTGCCGGCAAGAGTACCACTTTTATCCACAGCTTTTTTACCGTCATAGTATATTGTTTTGTTGCAAAATTCCATTTCTTTTTTGTCACTGTTCGTTATAGGTAGGCAATCAGAAATTAAGATAATTTTGTTTTCCGGTTTTGCTTTGAAAATTAACTTTAATATCTCGTCACTTAAATGTACACCATCTGCAATAATTTCAGTATATAAATTATCATCAATCAGTGCTGAAAGAGCAGTTGATTTCCCTCTGTGAGAAATAGGACTCATTGCGTTAAATGTGTGTGTAACTCCGCTGCATTTGTATAAATCTCCACCTGTACAGTGTCCTGCCTGAACTTTTATTCCTTTTTCCGTTAAATATTTTATAAGTTTAAAATTTTTATCTAATTCAGGTGCAAGTGTTACAATTTTTATAAAATCATCTTCTATTTTTCTAAAATTAGGTATTGTAAGTTTAAGAAATTGGCTTTCGTCATGGATACCTTTTTTTTCAGGATTTAGAAAAATACCTTCCAGATGTACACCTAATATTTTTGCCATGTCAGAAGTTTGTTTTTCACTTGCGGATTTAAAAATTTTGATTTGTCGTTTTATATTTTTTACCGAATCAGTCGCAAGTGTCGGAAAAAAACCTCCAATGCCATGTTTTAGAAGTTTTTTTGACAAATCAAGAACTTCATTTTCATTGCAGCAAGCAAAATCAACACCATACGCTCCGTGAAAATGTTGTTCTATAATAAGTTTGCTCTTTTGTACATTTTCAAAAAACATTAGTTATCTTCTTTTTCTTCAAATATTTTTCTAACTTCTTCTCTATCATCAAAATGAATAGTTTTGTCTTTCAAAATCTGATAATCTTCGTGCCCTTTTCCTGCAACAATAATGACGTCATTTTCTTTTGCAATGTTTTTCAATAACGCAATAGCTTTTCCTCTATCAGCCTCAACAATAACTTTGTCTGAATTTACAGATTTAAAACCACTCATAATGTCAGATATAATTTGTTCAGGATTTTCGCTTCTTGGATTATCGCTTGTTACAACAACTTTGTCTGCCAAGTTTTCAGCAATAGCTCCCATTTTTGGTCTTTTAGTCGCATCTCTGTCACCACCACAGCCAAATACACAAATTAAATTACCATCAGCAGGTGTTATTTCTCTTGCAGTTTTCAAAACATTTTCCAATCCGTCAGGAGTATGAGCGTAATCAACTATTATCATTGGTTTTTTATGAACTATTTCAAATCTTCCAGCAACACCTGTTACATCTGATATTGCTTCTATTGCATATTTTATATCTAATTTGTTTGCTACTGCTGTTGTTAGTGCTGCTAATACGTTATATACGCTAAACATTCCGTTCATGTGTAATGAAACATCAATAGTTTCATCTTTATATTTTAATAAAAATTTTGCGCCATCCGGTGTGAACTCTATATTTTCAGCCATAATATCGGCTTTCTTTTTTATACCGTATGTGTATAAATTAACCCCATTAGGGATTATTTCAATAAATTTTTGTGCATACTCATCATCAGCATTAATTACTGCAAAATTGCCTTCATTTAGCCCCTTAAATAAAATGGCTTTTGCATTAAAATAGTTATCCATTGTAACGTGGTAGTCTAAATGATCTTGTGTCAGGTTTGTAAGAACAGCACCTTTAAAGTCACAATTGCCTACACGACGTTGTTCTAATGAATGAGAACTTACTTCCATTGCGATATTATCAATATGATATTCAAATTTGATTTGATATAAAAGACGTTGCAGTTCAGGTGCTTGCGGAGTTGTAAATTTTGCTTCTCTGTATAAATCTTTTGCATTAAGTTTGTAACCCAATGTACCTATTAATGCACATCTTTTACTTTCGTGTTCAAATATTTTTTGAATTAAATGTGTAACAGTTGTTTTTCCGTTAGTTCCGGTTACTCCGATTAAATTAATAGCCTTTGATGGAGAGCCGTAAAATTTGTCAGCTATATCTGCAATTTGGTGTCTTGTAGATTTTACAATAATTTGTGGTAAATCAGATTCTACTTCGTGTTCTGCAAAAATTGCAACCGCACCTCTTTTTTCAGCATCTTTAACAAAGTTATGCCCATCTGCATTTTCACCAACCAAACAAATAAAGATGTTACCGTCATCAGTTGTAGTTGAATTATATGACAATCCTGTTATTTCAACGTTTTCATAATTTATTTTTTTACATTCAATGTTTTCAATAAGTTTATCAAGTTCCATTGTAATCATACAGTTCTCCTTTATATTCTTAATCTTCTATATTTTTATCAGGTTTTAAATTCATAATTCTTGCAACCTGTGCAGATATTTCTTTAAAAATAGGTGCGGCAATAGTGCTACCCCAAACATTTCCACCTTGAGCTGAGTCAACCATTACATAAATTAAAACTTGTGGATCGGATGAAGGTAAATATCCAACTATTGAGGTGTAGTATTTATTTGAATAGCCGCTGCCATCTTCTTTTAATTTTTTAGACGTACCTGTTTTTGCTGCTATGTTATATCTGTCCATTTTTATTGGTGATTTACCATTATTAATACTATTAGTTAATATTTGTGTTACATTTTTAGCTGTTTCAGGCTTAAGAACTTGTCTATATTCAAGTTTATTTGAGGCTTCTTCTTGGGTATATTTTATAACGTGAGGAGTTATAGAAACACCATTATTTGCTAATGCAGAAACTGCTGCTATCATTTGAATTGCGGTTACTGAAGTTCCGTAACCATAACCCATTGTCGCCTGATCGGAAGAATCCCATTTGTTCGGAGCTTTAATTAAACCTCTTGATTCTCCTGGTAAATCAATTCCTGTTTTATCGCCAAATCCAAATTTTTTCAGCATATCATAAAATTCTTTTGCACTCATTAATTGTGCAATCTTAACAGATGCTACGTTGCTTGAGTGTTCAAACAAATATTCAAGAGAAATCATACCTGGATTAGGGCGTATTCTGTAATCATAGTTTTCAATATCCCACCAGCCGACTTTTATTTTACCGGTATCATTTATTTTCGTATTTTTATTAATTTTACCTAAATCCATTGCTGATGCAACCGTTATAACTTTAAACGTTGAACCTGGAGGAAATACATCTGTAAGAGTCCAGTTTTTAATTTGATTGTAAGTTGCTGTTTTGTAATTATTAGGGTCATAATAAGGATATACTGCATAAGCCAATATTTCACCGGTACGAGGGTTTTCAACAATAACAGTTCCTCTTAATGCTTTTGTTTTGTATATAACTTTATATAATTCTTGTTCACATATATGTTGTATTGCCGTATCAATGGTTAATGTTACATTTTTACCTTTGACAGGTCTTGTTGTTGCGAGAGGGTCTGTTCCAAAATCATATATAATATCACCCTTTGGTGTTTTTTCCAATTGAACATTATTTTCTACAAGTTCTAATTTGTCCTTCGCAGTTTGTTCTACTCCTGATGAAATATCAGCATCAAAGTTATAATAACCAAGAACATGTGCCGCTAAAGCGCCTTGAGGATATACTCTTGTGCTTTTTTTATCCATTGGTATTTCTCTTAAATGAAGTTTTGCAATTTCATCTCTTGTTTGTCTATCAACATTTTTTTTCAGAGAAATCATTATATCTTTTTTTCTTAGCTTTTGAACAAGGACTGATTTTGGCATTTTTAATATAGGTGCAAGCATATTTGCAAGTTCTTCAGGTGTATGTTCATAATCCGGTGTTCTTGCATATACATCAAAAAGAACTTTATCTGAGGCTAATTTTATTCCGTTTCTGTCGTATATATCACCTCTTAAAACAAAACTTTGCGCACTTCTTTGTTTTTTTGCTTTAATTCTTAATTTTTTTATATCCAAAATCTGAATAAAAAATAAATGAATCATAAGCAAGACAGCAAACAATGCAAACGCAACTTGCCAGCATCCCAAGCGTTCATCAAAAGTTTTAAATCTATCTTCTTTACTAGTTCTTTTCACTGAAAATAACCCTGTAACTATTCTATCACAAGGAGCATTAAATGTATTAATGTTAAGTAAATTTTACCGTTTAGTATCCTACTGACCAATTGAAGATTTTTTTATTATCAACGGTACTTTTTGCAATATTTGCAGAATCAACTTCTTCAACTTCAATAACTTGTTTTGCTTTTGTAAGCAAGTTATTTTTTTGCATAGATGCATCAACATTATTGAATGACTTTAATTTATCCAGTTGATTTTCTAATTCAACATTTTCATCATTGAATACAGTTGTTTCTCTGCTTAAATTGTTCAATTTCATTTCTGTTGCTGTTGCAAAATAGTAACTGATTGTAGTTACTGCAATCAAAACAACAAGCAAGATACAAAGAGTAAAATTTAATTTTCTGATAGCCATTTGTTTTTCATTATCCTCTTGTTCGAAAATACCTTCGATAACCGTATCTTGAGGAAGTTCAAACTCATAGCTTTCAAGTTCATTAAATTCGTTATATGTTAAATGTAGCAATTCTTGTTGCAACTTATTTTCCTACCCGAGATTTTAATACACATACCCCACCTTTTATTTCTTTATGAACTTTGCTGCTCTAAGTTTTGCACTTCGAGAAGGTGGGTTTTCCTTTAGTTCTTCTTCACTTGCAGTAATTGGTTTTTTGTAGATTAACTCAAGTTTTGGCGGTTCGCATGTACATATTAACTGTTCTTTTGGACAGTGGCATTTTGCCGAATGATACTTGAATTGCTCTTTTACAATTCTGTCTTCAAGTGAATGAAAACTTATGACACTTATTATAGCACCATAATCTAATAAATCCAACACTTCATTCAATGTATTTTTAATATTTTTTAACTCATTGTTCACTTCTATTCTTATAGCCTGAAAAACTCTTGTGGCAGGGTGAATACGACCTTTTTGGTTTGGGGTTGCATCTTTAATTATTTGCGCTAATTCAAGTGTTGTTTTTATTGATTTAACATGCCTTTTGGCTATTATTGCTTTTGCTATACGTTTAGAAAAATGTTCTTCTCCGTATTCGCTAAAAATACGTACCAAATCAGCTTCGCTGTAAGTATTTACCACATCATAGGCGCTAAAATCGGCATCTTTGTTAAATCTCATGTCCAAAGGAGCATCTTTTGTGAAAGAAAAACCTCGTTCTTGTTTAGTCAGTTGATGGTACGAAGCGCCCAAATCAAAGAGTATTCCGCCGGTTATTTTTTTTATATTTAAATCTTGTAAAACTTTCTTAATATTTGTATAAGATTCTTTTACAATTGTTAAATTTTTGTAATGTTTTAGTTTTTCTTTAGAATAATTTATTGCATCGTCATCAACATCAAAGGAGATTAATTTTCCAGATGGCTGAATTTTTTGCAAAATAAGTTCACTATGACCGCCTCCCCCAAGTGTTGCGTCAACGTATATAAGCCCGTCACGGCAATTTAGGGCATTTACGGCTTCTTGTTTCATAACAGTATAGTGTTGAAATTCCATATAGGAATTTTAGCATAAAATTAATGTGAATTTACTAATTCATCTACAACACTTGGGATAATTACGCAAGCGGCGTAAACAATAAATCCGAAAGATACAACAGAAAGTGTGAACATAATATTGCTCCTTTGATTAATTGACCTTATATTATATTCCACTCTTTATAGTTCTTGAAACTAAATTGTTTGATGTACAATTATAATATTATGGTTGATAAAATTGATGTTATGTTTAAGAATTTATGCTGTTCTCGGTGTAAATCGGATTTTGACCGTGATTCTATAAATATTTTGCGAAAAGAAGAGGAAATGCTTGTTGTAAACTTGCATTGCAATAATTGTGGTAAGGATTTTGGCGTAGCGTTTTTGGGGACGAAGAATATTAACGCAGAATTTTTTGACAAAGAAAAGACACCTTTCAGAATGATAGAAGATTTGCCACCAATATCTAAAGATGATGTTTTGGACGCTCACAAATTTCTGAAAGATTTAGACGAGCATTGGACAAAGTATTTGCCTGAATAGTGTTTTGTCTGATAATAAACTTATTTATTATTATTGTGGTAATCTTCTGTAATAACCATCTACGTGTGTTCCATCAGCTTTTGTGTATGATGAAACTTTAATTAAATTACCTCTTAAAGCCAAATCTTGTGCTTGATTTTCCTTTAAAATTTGACCTTTACTTAACCTTGAGGATATTTCTTCTTCGTAAATGTTGTACAAATCTAAAGACATATTTGCAATATCTTTGTCTGTAATTTCTACTTCGCTAATGTTATCTATAAAGGATTTATTTTCTTTTTTATAATCTTCGACAGGTATTGCGTTATTGCAATCTCCAAAATTTGATATTTTATGTGCAGATAGTGTTCCCAAAGGATTGATTTTTTCGTAAAAACTTTTTTGTGGATTTTCAACTATATATGATTTACCCTGTGGTTTTCTGGCTTTTGATACAGGATCATTAGAATCTCTGTAATTTATAACCAATTTATCTGCATTCGGGTTGTTTATTTCTTTTACTAATTTTGGATTAAGTCCGTATGCGTTAAAAGTTACAGTCGGCAAGTTTCTTGTTAACCCTACATACAAAGCTTCGCTTCCACCTTCGGAGTGACCGATTACTCTCACTTTTGATGATGGATTATCGTCCATTATTTTTTTACATAAATTTAGTGCAAGTTTCATCTGTTTTGTAGGTTCTCCGGATAGTATCATTTTTGCATTTGTGCTGTGGTCTTTTACACTAAATTTTTCTGTACCTAAATAACAAATGACAATTTCATCATTATTCTTGTAAACGACGGATTTAAAATTAAATTTATCTTGCTTAGCATATAAAACTTCATAGCCTTCTGGCAGTTTTACAGGTCTTTTTTTTAATACATCGCCTGCTAAATTGCATAAATCCCTGTAATCGTTTGCGTGTTTGTGAATTTGTAGTGTGCTTTCATCTGTTTTAGTCATAAAATTCTCCTTTGTTAAAATCAACAAATAAAAGCATAGCATTTTTTTTATAACATTTTGTCCGTGTTATCACGGACAAAATGTTAAGTTATGATACAAATTTGTGCATTTAATCGATTATAACATCTTTATTATATTGCCAGTACCCATATCGTAAATAGTTGTAATTTCCTCTTATAACACTATCCCAAGATTTTTTATATATACGCATTATTACCGTATTTCCTTGATGTATACCACTTAAATTTAGAAATAAAATTTCAGTTTTTGTTTTTGTTTCTGCTGAAACTATTAATATTACATCAACATCTCCAATTTCCATATTTTCAGGGAATGGTGGCGGCAGAACGGTTTGTATGATATTTTCATAATATTTATTTATAGGTTTTCCCCTACGAGGCGAATTTTCCAAAGTAGGTTGCAAATCAGAAATAGTCCCGTCTTTGTGTAATGTGTAATGATAGCTCATATACCAATCGTTAAACGGTCTGTAACCAAAAAAATAGAACTTATTAAAATTGATTCTACTTCTGAGTAAATCAGCATAATCGTTAAAATATTTGTACGTTACAGGATTTTCATTTTCGTTAAATCTCATTTTAGAGAAATCAACAATATTTTCAGTATTATTGTTGTTATTTACTTTTACAATTTCATCAGCAAATGCGGTCGATAAAATTAGCGTATTAAATATTATTATAGATAATAAGATGCAAATGTTTTTCATAATTTCTCCTTTATTAAATCAACAAATAAAAGCTTATCATTTTTTTATGATATTTTGTCCGTTTTAAAACGGACAAAATGTTAAGTTATGATACAATTTTGTGCATTTAATCGATTATAACATCTTTATTATATTGCCAGTACCCATATCGTAAATAGTTGTAATTTCCTCTTATAACACTATCCCAAGATTTTTTATATATACGCATTATGACCGTATTACCTTGATATATGCCAGTTTCCTTTAAAAATAAAATTTCAGTTTTTGTTTTTGTTTCTGTTGAAACTATTAATATAATATCAACGTCACCAATTTCCATATTTTCAGGGAATGGTGGCGGCAGAACGGTTTGTATGATATTTTCATAATATTTGTTTATAGGTTTTCCATTACGAGGAGAACAACCTAATGCCGAACTCAAATCAGAAATAGTTCCGTCTTTGTGTAATGTGTAATGATATTTCATATACCAACCTTGATTTTGAGGTCTGTAACCAAAAAAATAGAACTTATTAAAATTGATTTTACTTCTGAGTAAATCAGCATAATCGTTAAAATATTTGTACGTTACAGGATTTTCATTTTCGTTAAATCTCATTTTAGAGAAATCAACAGTATTTTCAGTATTATTGTTGTTATTTACTTTTACAATTTCATCAGCAAATGAGGCCGATAAAATTAGCGTATTAAGTATTATTATAGATAATAAGATGCAAATGTTTTTCATAAAATTTCTTTTTATGTTATTACACAAAAATTTGTAAGTCAATGATAAGTCATTATGCTGAATTTTTATTAATAACCATCAATTATATCATCACGATATTGCCATTGAGCATACCTGATGTATTCATATATTCTGTTTATAACACAATCCCAAGATTTTTTGTATATATATATGGAAACAGTATTGCCTTGATATATGCCAGTTTCATTTAGAAATAAAATTTCAGTTCTTGTTCTTGCTTTTCTTTCTACTACTAATATTACATCAACGTCACCAATTTCCATATTTTCAGGAAATGGTGGCGGAAGAATCGTTTGTATGATATTTTCATAATATTTATTTATAGGTTTTCCCCTACGAGGCGAATTTTCCAAAGTAGGTTGCAAATCAGAAATAGTTCCGTCTTTGTGTAATGTGTAATGATAGCTCATATACCAATCATTAAACGGTCTGTAACCAAAAAAATAGAACTTATTAAAATTGATTTTACTTCTGAGTAAATCAGCATAATCGTTAAAATATTTGTACGTTACAGGATTTTCATTTTCATTAAATCTCATTTTAGAGAAATCGACAACTTTTTCATCAGCTATTGCAGTGTTTAAAGTAAGTGTATAAAAAATGACTATTAGAATGTATATATAACGTATTTTCATTGTATCCATGCTATTACATAAAAATTGCAAGTCAACAATAAGTCCTAAGCCTGCAATAGAAGACTTATAAAGAATTAAACATTCTGCTCTAAAGTAAAATTTTACTCAACTTCTTTCATTAATCTAACCGTATTATTTAGTTCGTCTAATAAGTAGCTTAATTGTTCGTTTATATATTGAGGGTTATACATATATCCGTCAGATTGATACGGAAGATATGAACTATATACAAGAGCTTCATTTCTAATTGATACTATTGCTTTTGTATGATTGCTTACAGCTATAATTGCATTGTATGCAGGATAAAATTGTTCGGGTTTGTCTTCATATTTTTTTCTCAAAACCTCCATATTATCATACAAATAGTTTGCACGTGCTGCAAAAAGCTGTTCACTCTCGTTATTTTCGATTGCTAATATAACATTTTCAACGATAGGGATTAATTCATTAATGTCATTTGTAAATTCGGAAACTTTTTCTTTTTTTACTATTACATTTACATAAGTCGGATTATCTCTTGGTACAGGTTTATATCCTTTTGATGTATTAAAAGCATCTACTGCTTGAAAATTCGGGCGTGTTGTTTGTGGTAAGAATTTTTGGAATCGTTCGGTTACATCAGGCAAATCACCCATATAACCTTTTACTTCCTCTCCTGTCGCAGGGTCATAAGCACAAAGTCCGATATTTGCGCTTAAAAACATTATTGAAAGTATTATTAAAATTTTCTTCATATCAAAATTATACTTAATTTTTGTAAAAAGTCATACTTTATAAATATTATTTAGTATAATATTTGGTATGAAAATTTGTGTAATTCCGATTGATAACAGACCTGTATGCTACAATCTTTTTAAAGATATTGCTGCAATTGATGAAGATATTGAGCTTTTTATTCCAAATCGAGAATATTTAGGGGATTTAGAAAAAAATGCCCAAATTGATAAAATTTTTGATTGGTTAAAGCGATTACCAAAAGTGGATAACATTATTGTTTCGCTTGATACACTTGCCTATGGCGGACTTATTCCATCTCGCAGATGTCCTGAAACTATTGAAGAAATAAAAAAAAGATTAGAATTTTTAAAAAATATTCTAATACAAAAGGAAGCAAAAATTTATGCATTTTCAAGTATTATGAGGATTTCTAACAATAATATTAATCAGGAGGAAAAGTTATACTGGAGTGAGTATGGAACAAAAATTTTTGACTATTCCTTTAATTCTCACAAATTTGGAAAAGCAGAAACCGATATTCCGAAAGAAATTCTTGATGATTATTTGAAAACCCGTAAAAGAAATTTTGAAATTAATAAATTATATTTACAATGGCAAAAAGAAGGTATTTTTGAAACATTAGTTTTTTCTAAAGATGATTGTGCAGAGTTTGGGTTTAATGTACAGGAAGCTCAAGAATTGGAAAAACTTGGCGGATTTACAAAAACAGGGGCTGATGAAATTCCATTAACGCTTTTTGCGCGCTCAATTCAGGGTGAAATGTCCGTAGATATTAAATTTACCGAACCTGAATATAAAAATTTAATATCAAATTATGAAGATGTTTCTATCGAAAAATCTGTTTTGGGACAGTTATCACTTGCAAATATTAATGTAACAGATAATAAAAATTCAAACATTACTTTAGTTGTTAATAACTTTAAAGAAAAACAAGGTGAAATTGTCATGAAACGCCGAACAGAGCCATATAATGATAAATTTGAAGAACCTGACAAAAATTATATGATAGCGGATGTTAGATATGCAAATGGCGCAGATAATGCGTTTGTCGAGCAATTTATTAATAACAAATATAAAAATAATTTTTACGGTTATTCAGCTTGGAATACAAGTGCAAATACTTTAGGAAGTTTATTATGTGCCGCAAAAGTTAAATTCTTCGCTAAAAAATATAATGAAAACGCTTTTAAACATTTGCAAGCCATAAGGCTACTTGATGATTGGGCATATCAGGCAAATGTAAGACAAACTTTAACTAATATAATGAGTCCGGATATGAATAATTTTGAACAAAAAGTTTCAGATTTTTTGAATTATAAAATTGATGCAGAATATTCTTATCCTTGGAAAAGGCTTTTCGAAATAGAGGTAACATTAAAATGAGTTTAGTATCCTTGGTGTTATTGGCAATAGCACTTTCTGTAGATGCATGTGTTGTTTCATTTGCTCATGGTCTTGTGTTAGAAGGTAAAAAATTTAAAAATGCTCTTTTACTGGCATTGTTTACCGGTTTTTTTCAAGCGTTTATGCCATTAATAGGATATTATATTACTCAGTCTATGTTAAAGTATGTTGAACCTTTTGGAAAATGGCTTGTTTTTGCAATATTTATGTATTTAGGTATAAAATTTATTCAAGAGTCTTTTAATGAGGATAGGGAAGTTCCGCTTTGTTTATCTTTAAGATGTTTATTTTTTATTGGTATTGCAACAAGTATAGATGCGTTAGCCTCAGGAGTCACTCTGTCATTAACTTCTACAAATATATTCAAAGCTGTATTTTTAATAGGAACAACAACATTTTTATTTGCCTTTGTAGGTTATTGGAGCGGGTGCTGTATGAAAAAACTATCTACAAAAGTATTAGAAGTTATGGCAGGTTTAATTTTAGTATTTTTATCTGTAAAATCTCTATTTTAATGAGAATAGGCTTGTAAAATTTCTTAGGATAATTGCCTTTTTCTATAAATCAGTTATTATGTAAATATGTCGCAATCAGATAAGAATTATTATGAAATATTAGAAGTTGAGTCTGATGTATCATCTGATGAGTTAAAATCAGCCTATCGTAAGCTTGCGAGAAAATATCATCCCGATATCGCAGGTGAAGCCGGTGTTGAAAAATTTAAAGAAATTATAGAAGCATACGAAACTCTTTCTGATGAAACAAAAAGAAAAAGGTATGATATTCTAAGAGGAATTTTTAAATATAACAAATCGACAACCGACAGAACTACTCAAAAAGAGGCTCAAAAAGCTTATAGACAAGCTAAAAACCAAGAAGAAATTATAAAAGAAGCAAATAAAAATAAACAAACTGAACAAAAACAGCAATCAAGCTCACAAGATTTTTCAAATATTTTAAATGAATTTCTTGATGGTTTTAAATCTCAAACAAAAACAAAAAAAGAAACACATAAATCTATAAACGGCGATAATATAACAACCGATGTTGTTATAACAATGCTTGAAGCAATAAATGGTGTTTCAAAAACCGTAAATATTTTATCAACTCAAGAATGCTCAAACTGCCACGGAAGAAAATTCGCAAACGGTTATACTTGTCCTGTTTGTGATGGAACGGGTACTGTTTCTCAGCATAAGAAAATAACAGTAAAAATTCCTGCAAATGTAAAACCAAATTCTAAAATAAGAATTCCATCAGAGGGCAATTTAGGTTTATATGGCGGTAAAAACGGCGATTTATATTTGAATGTTGTTATAGAAAATAATTCAAATTTTAAATATGAGGATTTAAATGTTTTGTTTACAATACCAATAACTCCTCCTGAAGCGGTACTCGGTACAACAATAAATGTTCCGACAACAAATGGTAATGTTTTAATGAAAGTTATGCCAAAAACAAGTTCAGGTCAAAAATATCGTCTTGCGGGACAAGGTTTGACAAGAGATGGTAAAACCGGAGATATGATTGTCACTGTTAATATAGAAGTTCCAAATAATCTTTCAGATAAAGAAATAGAATTATACAAACAATTGAGGGATTTTGCTAAAGAACGAGTTTAAATCAAGCATTGTTATTCATTTTATCAACAAATAACAGCCATACATAAATGGTAAAATTATCTAAAATAACTGTTGATGAAAATATCCATAACAAAAAATTATTGTTATTTTTAAATAAACAAAACATAATAAATAATATTAAAAGAGTTTTAGTTGTTTTTACATATATTGAATCCATATTTGCGATTTCTTCAATTTGATCTTTCAAAATAAGACTTCCTGCTGTTTTAATCATGAGTTGTTGAACTATAAATGAAAGTATTAAAGCTAAAACTGTTGTTGCCAATTTTACTAATATGCCGACAGTTAATACTTTTGCTGCCCAAGTGAAAATGTTCATATATGTAAGCCATGCAAATATGGCTAAAAATAATGTATAAATAACTTTTTTCATAATTCTTCCCATAATATTATATATAAAAATTTTTAATTATGAAATTATTTCAAAATGTAAAAATGTGTTATATTTTGCTATAAAAACGTCAATTTTATTTTTTAGTATATTTAATTTTTGAGTAGGCAAAGTTTATGTGTAATTCATTTTCAGCAGCATATTCATTAATATTAGACACAAAAGACCTTATAAAAGGTAATAAGACTAAAATACCGGAAGTTGTTTTGGGTGCTAATACCGTTTTGTCTGCACTCGGCAAGTCAAATACCGGATTGGGACGCACCATAAAAAGAGGGTATGACACATTTGCTAAGAATGGTCATGACAAGTTTTACGATATTGGTCAAAAAAATACGAATCCTATAAGATTTGTTATGGGGATAACAGATTGTAAACTACATAAAGAAGGAAATTGGATAAAAAAATATGTCCCTTATGTTGTAGGTTTTACAGCTGACCTTGTAGCAGAAGGATTTATGGGAAGTAAAACCGGGTCAAAAATTCTTAATTCCATATCATCAAAAGTTTCCGATACATTGTGCAAAAATAAAAAAGCAAAAGAAACAGTGAATGCTTTAGTTTCAGGTGTTTTATATCAATTTGCTGCAAATACTGTTGAAGAAAAAGTCGGTCAATTTACAGATAAAATTATTGATAAATTTCAAAAAAAAGAAAATATCAAAATTTGAAATAATAGTAAGTTTTACTACATTAAAATTTGAATAAGTAGTCCAAACGCCATTGAAATTACTAAAATTATCCCTAAAATTTTAAAACACTCTTTTTTATTTTCATTATTTTGGAATAATACAAGTAAACCTAAACCTGCATTAGCTGATAATCCTGCAATCAGAGCTCCGAATGTTATTATGTGTTTTAAATATAGCATTACGATTAAAACAGATGTTGCACAGTTTGGAATTAAACCGACAAATGAAGCAAGTATGACTTGTATAGTATGATTTATATTAAAAATGGATTGCACAGTGTTTTCCGCAAAGCTAAAAGCAAAATCTAAACAACAATTAACAACCAGTATAAAAATAAATACATTAAAGCAATGTTTTATCGGATGGACAAATAAATTTGTTACCTGCGAATGAATTTCATTGTGACAGCATCCGCATTCACAAACTTCAATTTTTTCGTTTGTGGGGTTCAGATTGGTTTTAAAAATAAAATCAACTAAATATCCTGAAACAATACCCATTATAATTTTTGTTGAAATAACAGGCATGATAACAGAAAAACTTTCAGGATGAACAAGTAAAATTGGTATAGCTTCATCGCTTGTAGATATGTATATAGCGATTAATGTTCCAAGCGTAATAAATCTTTTAATATATAACATTGTTGCAATTACTGAAAAACCGCATTGTGGTATTGATGCCAAACAACTACCTATAAGAGGTCCCCAGATTTTTGAACTAAGCGAAAGTTTTTCAATTTTTTCAGAAAAATAATTCTCAAAAATTTCAATAAATAAAAATATAATGAATAAAAATGGTATAAGATTAATGCTTTCCGCAACTGCTTCTTGTAAAAATTCAGGAACATGAATAAACTGTACAAATTTTAAAATCAAATTCATGCAATTTTCATTAAAATTATTTATGTTTTGTAAAAACTGAATAATCATACGAAGAAATTATAGCATAAATAAAATTTAGGATATAATATTGTGTGATGAAAAAAGCAAAATTGATAGGCACTATATATGGAATAACAGGAGCAGCTGCTTATGGTGTAAACCCATTGTTTGCGAAGTTTTTGTATTTTGGTGGCATAGGTGTAAATTCTATTCTTTTTTATAGATATTCAATAGCTATTTTGATTTTATTTTTATGGCTAAAAATATTTAAGCGTATTTCACTAAAAATAAATTTAAAAGAGGGAATAGTGTTGTTTTTACTTGGCATAATATTTTCAATGTCATCCATAACTTTATTCAAAAGTTACCAATACATTGATGTAGGAATAGCTTCAACATTATTATTTATATATCCGGTCATAGTCGCAATAATAATGAGTTTATTATTTAAAGAAAAAATAAAAAAAGTTACTGTTATATCAATAGTGTTGACTTTATTGGGAGTATTATTATTGTGCAATGGTAAATCCGGTGTAGCTTTAGATTTAACAGGTGTTTTCCTTGTATTATTATCAGCTTTTTGTTGGGCAACATATATGGTTTGTGTAAAAAAAATACCGATATTAACAAAAATGAATAATGACAAACTTACATTTTATGTTATATTTTTTGGTCTGTTTATATATATATACAATTTAAAATTTTGCACACAATTACAAATGTTGAACACCCCGGTATTGTGGTTGTGTTCCGTAGGATTGGCAATTATACCTACAATAATTTCAATAGAAACAGTTAATTTGGGTATAAAGCTAATCGGTTCAACAAAAACAGCCATACTAGGGGCTTTAGAACCTGTAACCGCAATAATTATTGGTGTAAGCTTATTTGGTGAAAATCTTACATTAAGAATTATATGTGGAATAATCTCAATAATTGGAGCAGTTGTAATTGTTGTGTTAAATCAAAACAAAAAATAGTTGACAATTAATATGATTTTTGATAATCTTATGTTACAGCATTGTAGTAAATAATGTTGGATATGCTCTGGTGGCACTCTGCCGAAAAAACGATTAAGTATCGTTTTGAGTGGGGAGGTAGATAAAATCTACTGATGACGCCGCGGTGCAGATAAATTTAAATATTAGAATACTACCATGCTCCAGTGGCGGAATCGGTAGACGCGTCGGACTTAAAATCCGATTGGGCGAATAACTCAGTGCCAGTTCAAGTCTGGCCTGGAGCAAATCTAAAAGACTTACAAAGTAAGTCTTTTTTTCTTGAGAATACTTTCACTACGCAGCTCATTTATTCGAGCAAGCTCTCATATTGACCTGCGGTTTACCGAGATAGATAATCTATCTCGGCATGTGGTCTTGTTACCTATCGACCGTATGGTCTCTAGGACAATCCCGCACAAGTCTGGCCTGGAACAATTATAAGACAAGGCTGAAAGCCTTGTCTTTTTTTATTATATTCAAAATTTATATATAAAAATAATCTTGTCGGACTCAATTAAAATGAATTAATTTAGATTTTATCCGACTAAATAGCGTGAACTTTTATATTTTTGTTGCCAGCCGGTTAGTTCAAAGTGATGTCGTTCACCTTTTTTATTCCAATCACCACCCCAAGTGATTGTACCTCCGCTGAGTTCTTTTACTCTTTGTGCAAATTGGGTTTGTAAGGCTGAATCTACACCTATTGCTTTGCCGTTTTTGTATAAAACAATATCTGCGGCTACACCGTAGTTATGTGGTGATTGCCCGCCTCTGGCAACCAAAGAACCTTTTTTTGCTCTGCCTGCATTTGATGCTGCAACAGTTCTTTCCATATCACTATATACAATAGTCAATCCCAGCTCTTTTGCCGCTTGTTGCATGTATTTTTGTTTTCCTAACCATTCAGGTTGACTTTTGCTAAATTTTGTCCAACGACAACCAAGTATTTTTGTTCCATCAGGTAATGTTTGTTGTGTTACACCCCATTTTTGTTTATCACTGGATAAAACACCCGTAGGACTATTATTAGAACCTGTTACAGGTGTAGATGCTCCAGTGACACCGTCAACCTGTTGAGAGCTACCATTGTTTGACATAAAAGGTATATTAAAATTCATATTTGATAATGACTTTAACATAGAAGACATAAGGTTATTAAACATAGCATAAGCAGAATTTTGAGAAGACATAGTTTGCATTTGAGGCATGTATGAAAAATCTCCGGCATCAAAAAATTGACCCCCAAATCCTCCTCCCCAAATAGATGTGCTGCCAATGTTGAATGGAATTGGGTATGATAAGGTATTATTATCAGATTGTGCAGATGTTTCAAATACACTACCACTTGCGTTATATTTAACATCTTTACCGTCTATTTTAAAGGTAAAGGATCCATCACTGTTTTTTGTATAGCTTGTTGCACCTGACGGTACAGATGATCCTTGCCAACCTGCCGATTTTAATGCATTGATATCTATTGTCATAAATATCTCCTAATTCTTTTTAAGTATGTTTACAAAATCGTGCTTTATATATCGGTTGGGGATAAATTTTTCTTTAGAATTTATAAATAAATTGTTACAATTTATATAAATTTTTCTATAAAATAAAAAATTAATCACGGATTAGCTATAATTATATTAATATTTTATGGAGTGGATATGGCTATTTTAAAGATAGAAAGATTAGAACATAATAGAGTTTTACCGGAATATAAAACCGAAGGTGCTGCCGGCATGGATTTATGTGCTGCAATTTCAGAACCTGTTACATTAAAACCCTTGGAGAGAACTTTAATTCCTACCGGATTAAAAATAGAACTTGAGCAAGGATATGAAGCGCAAATCAGACCTCGTTCAGGTATGTCAATAAAGCATGGTATTACTTTAATTAATTGTGTAGGAACGATTGATGAAGATTACAGAGGTGAAGTTTGTATTCCTGTTGTAAATATTTCCAATGAAGAATACACTATTCAACCCGATGAGCGCATTGCACAAATGGTTATTTCAAAATATGAACAAGCAAAAATAGAAGTTGTGATAAAACTTTCTGATACTCAAAGAGGTTCTGGCGGTTTTGGCTCAACCGGAAAATAATTTATAAATGCTTTAGATTTCAATTATACATAACATTTTGTTTAAAAATTTACCCTTAAATAAAATGTAAATTTATGTTACCTGCATGAACACAAAAACAGGTCTTCAGTACCAATATGTTGAAGGATTTTTGAAAAAGTACTATGAGTGAACGGTGAACAGTGAAGAAATGCACTAGATGTGATGTCATTCCAAACTCGTTTCAGAATCTCATAAAAAAGACGTCATTCTGAGGCTTTAGCCGAAGAATCCAGAAAAAAAATCAACTGGATACTTCGCTAACGCTCAGTATGACGAAA
>DJYG01000059.1:59257-69627 GCA_002450015.1 Cyanobacteria bacterium UBA6984
GAACGTAGTGAGTTTGCTTGCACAGGTTGAATTTAGTGAAAATTAATGAATGGAAATCGGGTTGTAGTTTTGTGGAACTTTTGCTACCAAAAGTTTCCTCCGTCCGAGTAGGACAATAAATAAAGGCTTTAATAGTTATCAATGAACCAAAAACTGGATTGCTACGCTTCGCTCGCAATGACAAACGTAGTCCGAAGAATCCAAAAAAAGCAACTGGATACTTCGCTAACGCTCAGTATGACAAAAGAAAGGTATAAATATGAAAGGAGTAAAGGTTTAAATACATGGGGTAAGGATGTATTCAATTTTGTCATTGAAAACGGAGAAATTTATCCTGGAGGTTATAATGCAAATTCTACAGCATCTTGTTTTAGTCATGGTTGGAATTGTACTAATTGGGTAATTCAAAATTAAAATATGGATTATTTAAAAGCAGACAGTACAGGTAAGTGTAAAAATTCTTCAATTGTATTAGATGGTACGACAAATACGACCTGTCACTAATCTACTAAACTTTTTATATATTTCAAATCTTCTAAAAATTCTTGATTTTTTACTTCTGAATGAGCATAGGAAATTAAATATGACGGATGATAAATCGCAATAGCTTTACGCCCTTTATATTCAAGATTTGCTAATTTTCCATGAACATTCGTAATTGTATATTTTGAGCCGCACAAAGATTTTAGTGCATTATTTCCGCACAAAATTATTAGTTTAGGATTAATTATCTCAATTTGTTTAAGCATAAATGCTTCACATGCCAGCTTTTCTTCTCGTTTGGGAGGTCTGTTGCTTTTTATTCCTTTTTGAGGATTTTTAATTAAAAATGGACGGCATTTTAATGTATTAATTATATATAAATCTTTTTTTCGGTCTATCTCTGCTTTTTCAAGATATTCATTCATAAATTGACCTGCTTTGCCAACAAAAGGAATCCCTTGCAAATCTTCTTGTTCTCCTGGGGCTTCTCCAATCAGAACAATTCTTGCTGTATCGGGGTTACCTGAGCCAAAAACAAGATTCGTGCGACATTTGCCTATTTCGCAAACTTGACATTTTTCACATTCCTTTTTTAAATCATTCAACATCTGTTGCTTCGTCATAAGGTTCGTCCTTAACTTCGCTAAACAATCCTACATCGTACTTTTTACAATATCTTTTAACTTCTTTAACCACAACATTTGAAAGAATAAACAAGGCGAACAAATTTGGTACAGCCATAAATAAAGTTACAGCATCAGAAAGATTAATGATACTTTTAAAATTCATAGCAGAGCCAACAACAATACAAATACAATATAAAAGTTGGAAAAAACGTGTTTTAAATTTAGAATCTCCAAATAAAAATTGCCAATTTTTCAACCCGTAATATGAACCGCATAACATTGTTCCCATTACAAAAAAGCTTGCCATTATAGTTAGCAATATAGGGAAAAAGCTAAAAGCGGAAGCAAATGCTTTTGAAGTTAATTCAATTCCTGCTATACCATGCACGTGCAAGTATTCTCCTGAAACTACAATTACAAATGCAGTTGCAACCCCAACAATACATGTATCAACAAAAGGCTGTAACATAGCAATAAAGGCTTGTGCAACAGGTTTACTTGTTTTAACTGCGGCAAAAGCTGTTGGAGCTGTACCTAAACCTGCTTCATTTGCAAACATCGCACGTCTAAATCCCCATAGCATGCAGCCAAAAACTCCACCTGCAACGGCTTGAGGTTGAAAAGCTTGTTCAAAAATAATTTTAACAGTATGCGGAATATTTGAAATATTCATCATACAAATTATAAAAATACTTGTTAGATAAAATATACACATTGCAGGAGTAACTTTTTCAGTAAAATGTCCTATTGATTTTATTCCTCCAATAATTGTAATCCACGTAATTATTGCAACAAAAAGTCCTATAATCCAGCTGTTATCGTAAAATAAACTATTTGTACCACCTGTGACTTCTGTAATTTGTGTAGTCATAGCATTTATCTGAAATAAATTCCAACCGCCAATTACGGCAAGAACACAGCAAAAAGCATAAATTTTACCTAAATAAGGTGCAATTTTACCTAAAAAAGGACCTTTTAATCCCATAGAAATGTAATACATAGGTCCACCGGAAGTTGAGCCATCAGAATTAATTTGCCTTAGCTTAACCCCCAATAAAACTTCTGAAAATTTCAAAGCCATGGAAAATAGTCCTGCAACAATCATCCAAAAAATTACTCCGGGTCCGCCAATAGAAACCGCTGCGGCAGAACCTGCAACATTGCCAATGCCTGCTGAAGATGAAATTGTAGCACTAAGAGCTTGGAACGACGAAACTTCACCTTTTTTTTGTCTTTTTATTAAATCTTTATGAACAAATTTATTTGCAATAAGTCTGAGTGCATGTTTAAAACCCCAAAAGCCAATAAATCTGAGTCTAAAAGTAAAATAAATTGCAGCAAACATTAAAAGTGCTATCAATAATTGCACTTCAACACCTTTTATATTAACCGAATAAAATATAATTGAAGAAATTTTATCAGCGATAGGAGATAAAAATCCGTCAATTGCTGCATCTAAGTTCATAGAATAATAATATTACAAAAAAGAAATAAATTAACAAAGAGTAACAAAAAGTTAACCAGATTGAAAAGAAATTTTTTTTATGATAATATAGAATTTATCGGAGGTAACTGCCGATAACATAGCAAATTGGAGACGTGGCCGAGTTGGCTGAAGGCGGCACCCTGCTAAGGTGTTATGTGGAGCAATCTGCATCCAGGGTTCGAATCCCTGCGTCTCCGAATTTTTATAATAAAATGGAAATAAAACAAAGACTCACAATTAAAGTGAGTTTTTTTATTAAGCACAAGAATGACTTCCAGATGATTTATTTGTCTTATCTGCAAGCACGGAGTTGAAGATTTTCAAAAGGTATAGTTAAATTTTCTGTATATATCGAAACTAAAGCCGATAGTTAATAAGACTGTCAGTTTTAGATTGAGCTGATTATTACATTTTGATTATGTGTTGACATAATCAAGCTTACGTGTTAGTTTTTTATTATGAAGTGTTGTGAAAAATCAAATTGGGGCGGGAAACGTGAACAGGCAGGAAGAAAGAAAACCTGTCTTAAAAAAGTGTCGTTCAATAGAAGAATTAACGAAAACATTTTAAATATTTTAAGAGATTACGCAAAAAGACATAATCTTACAGATACGCAAGCTCTTGAAAGTGCCATTCTATTACAGAGCAACATTGAAAAATTAAAAGGAGATATGGTTATGAAAATTTGTATTCCGACAAGTGAAGGTAAATTATGCGGACATTTTGGACATTGTGATTCATTTACATTTGCTGAAATTAACCCTGAAACAAAAGAAATTTTAAATATAGAAGAAAGAATACCGGAAGAAGGCATTTCTTGTCAGAGTGCTGCTTGGATATCAGAACAAGGTGTAAGCAAAGTTTTAGCAGGTGGAATGGGCGGACGTCCTATGATGATGTTTGCTCAAAATGGAGTTGAGGTTGTTGCAGGCTGTCCTGAATTACCTATCAGAGAAGTTTTAGAAAAATATATGGCTAATTCTCTTGAAACAGGAGCAAACACTTGTGGAGGAGAAGGACACAATCACGCACATTGCCATCACCACGGCGAAGGACATCACTGTCATCACGAGTAAATGAAGATTAAATATATGGTGGGATTAAATTATGAAAATTCATCAAATCAGAAATGCAACGATAATTGTAACTTATAACGATAAAAGATTTTTAATAGACCCTTGGCTAATGCCAAAAGAGTTTATGTCAGGATTTGAAGGTGCAATGAATAGTGATATTAGACAACCAAGAATTGAGTTACCTATCTCTATTGATAAAATTGTTGATGTCGATGCGGTTATTTTAACCCATTTTCACCCTGACCATTTTGATGAATTTGCAGCAAAAGCATTGGATAAAAATATTCCGTTTTTTGTTCAAAATGAAACTGATATGAATATTATTAAAAATTTTGGCTTCAACGTTGTTCGCCTTATTTCTGAAAGCGGAACAGATTTTGAGGGGATTAAAATATATAAAACACAATGCCAGCATGGCAGACGAGAAGTCGTTAAACCAATGTGTGAGCAAATAGGAATGCCTTATGATGCTATGGGAATAGTATTTAAGGCTAACACGGAAAAAACATTATACGTTGCAGGGGACACAATTTGGTGTGATGAAGTAAAAACGGCTATTAATAAATTTAACCCTGAAATAATTATTATAAATGCGTGTGGCGCTACTGTATTAGTGGGCGAGGGCGAAAGGTTGATTATGGATATTGAGGATATAAAAGCAATATCAAATTACGCAAAAAATTCAACTATAATTGCAAGTCACATGGATACAGTAAGCCATTTAACGGTTACAAGAGAGGATATAAAAAATCTAAAACAAAACAATGTTATAGTTCCTGATGATAATGAAATATTAGAATATTAAAGGAAAATACAAATGTTCAGACCTCTAAGAAGAATAAAGCAGCAATTAACAAACGAGGAATGTATTTCAGTTTTGAAAAATGAAGTAAGGGGGGTACTTTCAGTTTTGGGGGATAATGAATACCCTTATGGTTTGCCTATTAATTATTGGTACTGTGAAAACGAAGATAAAATATATTTTCATGGGGCAAAAGATGGACATAAAATTGATGCCATAACAAAGCACGATAAAGTTTCTCTTTGTGTATATGATAACGGAATTCAAGTTGAAGGCAAAAGAGGACTTGATTATAAAAGTGTAATAATTTTTGGCAGAATAAAACCAGTTGAAGATTTTGATAAAATGGTTTACATTTGTAGAAAACTAAGTGAACAATTCGACTTTGGTGAGGATTACATAGAAGAAGAAATTCAAAAATTTGCAAAGTTTGTTTTATGTTTAGAACTGACACCGGAACATATTTGCGGAAAAAGAGTTAATGAGAGTTAAAAGTTTTTTTGAGTTTGTTATGACGAAGATTTGCAAATTTTTGAAAGGATAAAGTTGCAAAAGATTCAACAGCAGCAAATAAAAAAGATGTAGAACAAGCATTGAAAAAAGAATTATCAAACATGTCAGAGGCTGATAAAAAAAGAATGTATAATGCAAAAGATATGTCTGATGCTGAAATTGATTCTGTAATTAATGATATTATTTCAGAAACATCAAAAGGTTGTACTATTACAGAAATGACAGGACAAGATGTTGGAAAATTGACAGGACGTTTAGCAAAGAAATATGGTGCAAAAAATGCTCAAAAAATATTGGGACGCTTGTGTAATTCAGCCGTGAAAACAGCTTCAGCAGGAGTTAAATTAGCAGGTAAAAAGATTCCAGGAATTAATATAATAAGTGGAGGTTTTGGAATATACAAAGCCGCAAATGGAGATAAATCAGGTTTATATGATACTGCGGATGCGGTAATAGGATTAATTCCATATGTTGGTCCGGCTATATCATTAATAGGTACCGAAAATATTCATAATGCAATTAAAGAAGATGTAAAAAATACAGATGGTATCAGGAGATTAGACGCATTAGCTATGTCATTATAAAATATAGATGATATATGATTGCAGAATATTAATTTTAAATTCCTATTTTATCATGTGAACTAAAAACAACTTGCAAAATTTATTTGCAAGTTGTTTTTGGTTTATAAAATATTTAGTTATTTATTATTATCAATATATCCGCTGTAACCGAATTTGGCTAAATCAGTTATGGTGTAAGTTTTTCTAATCAATCCATCTCGTCGATTTTTTTCTTGAAATTCACCAATTTCTTGATTTCCATTTTTTCCTTGTGCTTTGTTATCAACAACGTAACGTTCGCTACTTCCGGTTACATTAACATTTGCATTACCTTCAATAACAGTGACAATACCTTTTTTTGTATCGACGTTTTCTATTACACCAATATGGCTGCTATGTTCAGTTTTAATACCTTGGTTAGTTTTTACCTGATATGATGGGGATTTCCAAATAATAAAATCACCTGATTTCATGTTTGGAAGTTGTGATTGTATTTGAGAAGCTCTTTGGGCTCTATCTTCTTCCAAATGTCCAGCACGAGTTGTGTTTGTACCAATAGGCTTGTAACGATTATTTTTTTTGCCCCAGTCAATGAATTGTTGTACACCACAGAACTGTTGGTTTTGATTAAGGATTTTATTATCATGTGCAACCCTGTTTGCAAAAGCTGCACACCAAGAAGAATCTTCAGTAACTTTGTGTTCTCCGCTACCTAAACCTAAAAATGGTTTCAAGAATGTATGTTGTGTATGCGAAATATCTTTACCCTGTTTTTGCATGTTGTCAATTTCTGCTTGGGTATATTCTTGGTATCTTTGTTGTAGGTATTTTCTAGCGGTATTAGTAATTTGTTTTCCTTTTTGGGTAGAATTTTGTGTATAAGAAGTTGTACCGGAACTTCTTTGCTGAGTTTGTTGTGATGAGGGTTGGTTTCCAGAACCCCAAAATACACTAATATCAGTATTATTAGTGCGTGATTTTAGGGCTGTCTCAGGTGTTCTCGCAACGTATGTAGAACTTCTTACGCTTGTTGGGTCATTTTTTCTTCCAAATATACCACCGGTCATTTAGACCTCCTTTTTACACACTAATACATGATATTAAAAACATGTTTCATTAAAAAAATGCCATGTTTTTTAATCAAGAGGATTAATTACAATTCCGGATAGTAGTTTTGGATAGAAATAGGTTGATTTTTGAGGCATTCTTTCACCTGCTTCTGAAATTCTTTTTATATCTTGAATTTTAGGATAAGACATAATGAAAGAAGCTTCTGCTTTTCCCATATCAATCATATCAAAGGCTTCATCTTCTTGTTTAATATATAAAATACCGTCTTGAGCCATTTGTTCTTCTTGTGTATATCCAAGTTCTTTTGAAATAATTGTTTTATGAAGTACAATGAGGTCAAGGGATTTTAAAACATCAGGAACTTCGTATTCATTAAGAATATTATTAACATTTTCCCTAAGTTTTAGTAAATAAAATTTATTAACATTTTTCATGTATAAGCCCATTGAAATTTGATTTTTAGATTCATCTTCTATGGCTTGAAGAAATTTAGCTTTAACATCTTTTTTATTTTTTCCGTCAAAAGTAAAGTCAACAACATCAAAGTATTTTTTAACTTTTTCCAGTAAAACATAAGGTTCAACCCAGCGGGTTAAAATTCTGTGTGTAGGAAAGATTAGCAAATCATCTTCCATATTTGTAAAATAACTCATAACAAATTTTGTAGGATGGTTTTCATCTGATGAATTAACAAAATTTCTATAATTCATTGCAGTTTCGTATCTGTGGTGACCGTCTGCTATAAGGCAAGTTTTATTACTTAAAACTTTTTGAATTAATTTAATAGTTTTTTCATCATCAATTTTATATACAATATTTTGAACACCTAAGTCATCAGTAACATCAATAAATGGTTTTTGATTATAATCTATTGCATTTTCAATTTGCTTTTCAGAATCAGAATATACTAAAAATACTTGCGAAAAGTTTGCTTTGCATTTTTTTGTAAGATTTAATCGGTCTTCTTTAGGACCGCCCATTGTATATTCGTGCGGAAGAATATTTTTTGAAGAGAAATCTTCAATTCTGTTTCTTGCAATAAATCCTTTTCTAGTGATTTTTTTACCATTTTTCTCGTAATTTTGTATTAAATACAAAATGCACGGTTTTTCAGTTTTAACTAAAATACCTTCATCAAGCCATTTTTTATAATTTTTAAAAGCTTCGTTATACCTGTTATTTTCGTCATTTAAGTCGGTTGAATTATTTGCAAGAATAAGTTTTACAAAGTTATAGTCGCTTCTTGCTTCCAGTTCATCTCTGTAACTGTCTGAAATAACATCATAAGGTGGTGCGATGACATCAGTCATGTTTACTTTTTCTTGATTATACACAATAGCTTCTAATGGCTTAATTTCAATAGTCATGGTTTCTCCTTTATTTAAGCCGATTATCTCATACAAAGATTTAAAAGGCAAATTATTAATTTAGAAAGCATGCTGAATAATGGTTAGGAGAAATCTCTTTAAAGGATGGTGTTTTTCTGTTGCATAAATTTGGAATATTAAATTTGCATCTGTTATGAAATCTACATCCTGCAATATCTTCATTAATACTTGGCGGTTGACCTTTTATTGAATACAACTTATCACTTTTATTTTGAGGTAATGATTTTATAAGTCCTATGGAATAAGGATGATTTGTGTTATCAAAGAATTCTTTCGTAGGTGCATTTTCAACGATTTTACCTGAATACATGACGGAAACCTCGTCTGCATACTGGCTTACCAGTGCTAGATCATGGGTAATTAATAAAATGGAAGTTCCAAAATCATGCTTTATATCTGATAATAATTTCATAATTTGTGCTTGAATTGTTACATCTAGTGCAGTTGTAGGCTCGTCAGCAATAATTAATTCTGCATTGCATGCAAGCGCCATTGCAATGATTGCTCTTTGTTTCATTCCGCCTGAAAACTCATGCGGATATTGATTAAATCTTTCTTCCGCTGACGGAATTTGAACCATATTAAGTGCTTCGATAGCCTTATCTTTTGCGTCTTTACCTTTTAGGTTTTGGTGTAGTTCAATAACTTCTAATAGCTGATTTCCAATAGTATATAACGGATTTAAAGAAGTCATGGGATCTTGAGGTATTAATGCAATTTTTGCACCTCTAATTTCCTGAATGTCCTTTTTATCCAGTGATAAAAGGTCTTGTTTCTCTTTAAACAAAATTTGTCCTGATTTTATAAGAGCGTTTTTAGGCAATAAGTTTAGAATGCTCATTGTTGTAATTGATTTTCCACATCCCGATTCTCCAACAATGGCATGCATTTGTCCATGTTTTATTGAAAATGAAACATCAAAAAGAGCTTGTCTAAAGCCTTTTTCTGTATTAAAACCTATATTTAAATTTTTTACGGATAAAATTTCCATATCTATATATTATTATTATGCATGTATTATTTAAAAACAATATCCTATTGTTTTAAATACAAAAAAGCATGGGGCATGCCCATGCTTTTGTTTTGTTTATATTAAAGAACATTTTTGCCGATATTATTCTTAGCCTTTGTTAAAGCTCTGATTCGTTTTTCGTTAGCTCTAATTTGTTTTTTCATGTTTGCACGTTCATTCTTAACAAATTTGTATTGGTTGTCAATCTCTGCAAATTTTGCTTTGCATGTATTTTGTTCGTTGCGAATATCATCTAATGCTGTGTCAATTTTGGAAATAGCATTTTGTAATTCTGCATTACCTATTGCATTCTGTGTTTTAGCATTGGTATCAACAAGTCCTGTAGAGTTTGAGCTTGGAGCAGAAGTTTTTGCGGTTGATGAATTTGGAACAGAATATGCTGTATCATCAAAGTTTAGAGGTGTAAATGCGTTTCCATCTGCATACGCACAACTTGTTGCAAGAATCATGCTCATTACTGTTATAAAGCATGTATTTTTTAATGTCATGTCAAATCTCCTTCTTTTTTCATGTCCAACAATAATAAAATATATTAGATTACAATTAAAAAAAAAGAAAATTGTTAATATATCTTAATGTACAATTGAAAATTTTAAAAGGCTGAAAATCAATAAAATAAATACTTTTCAAGTAAGTGTTAATCAAAAGAAAAACATAAAAAAAGTATTTTTTAAGATTTGTAAATAAAAATAAAAAATTTTTAAAAACATGGGTTGACAAAAAAAATTAAAGTTGTAAGATAATAAGTACGGAATGCAAATGGCATTCATTAAGGAATTAGAGGAACGGCCCCAATAAAGACTGATAAGTCTGCCGGTTTCCAACCGCCGAAGAATTAGTGAGATAAAACTAATAATGGAAGGTAATAAAACCTTTAACTTTGGTGTCTTAAGAGATTGAACATTGAAAAAAGAATAGCTGAAAACGACTAAATATACTTGTTGATTCTAACAAAATATGATTTAGGACAAAAATTCACAAGCGAAAAGCTAGTGTTAAAACAACGTCGAGCAGTTCGTTGCTAGCCGCAACGGACGATGGACATAAACTTTCTGACAATGGAGAGTTTGATCCTGGCTCAGGACGAACGCTGGCGGCGTGCTTCATACATGCAAGTCGAACGAGAATCTGGTGCTTGCACCAGAGGAAAGTGGCGGACGGGTGAGTAATATGTAGGAAATCTGCCCTAGAGAGGGGGACAACAGAGGGAAACTTCTGCTAATACCCCATATGAGCGTACCTGAAATGGTATTCTTGAAAACTCCGGTGCTCTAGGATGAGCCTGCATCTGATTAGCTTGTTGGCGGTGTAATGGACCACCAAGGCGAC
>DJYG01000027.1 GCA_002450015.1 Cyanobacteria bacterium UBA6984
GTCTCGTCTTCCGCTCCATTTTAAGAGGGTTTTATATACCCTCTTTTTTAGTGCTTTTATTTTTGTCCATTATGTCCATTCTTGCACTTATTGTTTTGTATCAGGGATTTTGACATAAAAGAACGCGAGTTTGACATGCAAGTCAGAAATATCCTTATAATTTTTGAATTTGTTGTAATTTTTCTAATCCGGATACAAAATAAATAGTTTGCTCAATATTTTCAGCATAAAATGTTGTTTTGGTTTAGAAGTAAATGAAGAAGGTAGACGACTTGGCAAAGAAAACCCAAATGCTGACCCAAGAGATATAATTATACAACCAAAAGATTTACCTAAAAAGCATTGGTAATTCGTGTTATAATTATTTTGTGATCACTAAATTTTTGAAAATTTTATATAGAACAATCATAAATATATTGAAAATTTTATTATTCTTATTTTTATTAGTATTTCTCGGGGAAGATATCATAGGATTAATATTATATAAGAATTATAATCTTCAAATAGTATTTTATATTTTATACGGTTTAGGACTTTTAATTTATTCATTATATATCTTATTTATTAAACACAAACATGTTGAATACCTTTATTACGTGATTTTATGGATAATTTATTTTGCGATAGCAAACATATTACCAGACATTCAAAAATATTACAATCTTTCTATTTTTTAGAATTTTGGTCAGCCATTCAAATTAACAACAAATTTCGTCAGGCAAATGACTGACCTACAAACTCATAAAGTTACTATTGAAGAAGCAATAGCGGACTCAGAAAGAGACCAAGTTGCAAACAGATTGGGTCGTGAAAGAGGTCGTGATTATCCAAATTGCAAATGCTATGAACTTATGAGTGATTTAAAGCCCAAACATAAAAAATAGTAAAATCATAATAGTGGATTGCTTATCGCAATAAAAAGTACATATAGTATAATAGACAATATTATTATTAATGAGAAATCTGCAAGTATAATTATCCAATCTTTTTTTGTTTTATTTTTTGAAAATATTTTGATTAAAAATATAATTATGTTTTCAACTATACTTATTGGTATAAAAAGAATTGTAATAAGAACAGATGTGCCAAGTAACATTTCAAAAAATACATTATTTTCGTATAAGAGAATCATTGCAATTAATAAAAATGATACAACTAACAAAATAAGTATAACTATTGTTGATATAAAAAAACATTTATCTACTCTATTAAACATATATGTATCATAGCATTAATTTAGGTTTATTGCCTGATTATAAAAAATAACATTATATTAAGACAAAATCAAACAAGCAAGAGAAAAATAGACATATTTTAACACATATATAAGAAAACACTTGATATTCTTTCAATAGAGAGTTAAAGCAATATCAAGTGTTTTGCCAAGATATTGAAACATTGCGACACAAAGATTTATTTAATCTTTCAAGCATCTTATCGGGACAATAAAAGTATCATTATCTTTATATGCATATTTTCCGGTACCGGTTATAACCATTTTAAATGAAGGTTTTTTCATAAGATTATAATCTATATTATCTGCCAGTTTATTGAGTGTGTATTTACCTTCTTCAATAGCTTTATCTCCGCCAAGTTTTATCTCTATTAATCCATAGGCTCCGTTTCTTAAATGAATAACCGCATCACATTCAAGTCCGTTTTTATCTCTGTAATGATATATTGTGCCGTCAAGAAAATCTGCATATACTCTCAAATCTCTTACACAAAGATTTTCAAAGAAAAATCCCATGGTTTTTATATCATCTATTAAATCGTTTGGACCTAAGCCCAAAGCTGCAGCTGCAATAGAAGGATCTGTAAAATATCTTGTATCTGTTGTTCTTATGGCTGTTTTTGAGCGTAAATTAGGATTCCAAGCATGAGAATCTTCTATTACAAATATTTTCTGTAAAGCATTTATATAATTGTATATTGTAGGATTTGTTCCCAAATTATTATCTTCATTTACGTCATCAGATAATGAAGTAAGCTTTGTTTGTGTTCCTATTGAACGAGCATAAGCTCTTAAAAGTTTTTTTGCTCTTTCAGGATTCCTTTCAATATTATCTACTCTTGAAATATCAGAATTAACAACTGTATCATAATAATCAATTGCCTGTGATAGAGCTATGTCTTGTTTTAAGCCAACAGCTTTAGGCCAACCGCCTCGGCATATTAAAAATGCAAGTTCATCAATATCAATGGTATTTTCGCCGTCAATATTCGTTTTACCGCTAAAAAGTTCTGCTAAAGAAACACTTCCGTTACTTTCTTGTGATTCAAATAGTGACATCGGCCGCATAAGCATCCTTGAAATTCTTCCTGTTCCAGTGTGTGAAATTTCTTTTAAATCAGCAGGGACGGCTGAACCTGTCAAAATAAATTGATTAAATTCATCACGTTTATCAACTTCAAATCTTACTGCATCCCATAATTTTGGGGCAAGCTGCCATTCGTCAATTAATCTTGGTGTTTTACCGTTTAACAATCTTGATGGACTAAGTTCTGCTAATCGGATATTCTGTTCTTTTTCCTCAGGATTTTGCATACTTAATATACTTTTAGCAATTTGCGAAGCGGTTGTTGTTTTGCCACACCATTTTGCACCCTCAATTAAAACGGCACCTTTTGCATTAAGTTTCTTTTGTAAAATTTTATCTGCTATTCTTATTTTATATTTTTTCATAATCTTATCCTATGGTTATTATAAACTATATTTTATAGTTTGGCAAGTTTATATTTTATATATTGGCAAATATTTATTTTATATATTGGCTAAAATATTTTAAATTTTATAAAACTTTAGCCCATTCCTTTATTAATATATCCAAGCTATATCTGGCATTAGCGGGGCTTGTTGATGGCATTTTGAGACAAGTGTATTTTCCCAACAAATCCGGAAAATATTTTTTAAATGCGGTATATGATTTATTTCCGTTTAAGCATATGGTCTCAATATTTGGATATGTTTTCAAAAGTTTTCTTATATCGTTTGGTTTTTCATTTTGTATATCAGAATCCAGACTCCCTTCTCTTTTGCAGGACTTTATTGTGTCCCAAAGAGCAATATTACTATTTAGAAGTATTTTTAATCTTGTTTTATAATCAAATTTCGGCAATTGTTGTTCATTACAAATAGCGCTCATAACTTTCCAAAACCTGTTCTGCGGATGTGCATAATACTGTTGTTCTTCCAGTGATTTTACTCCTGGCATTGAACCAAGAATAAGAATTCTAGAATTATTATCTATTGAAGGCTTAAAGCTTTTACAGTTATTCATAAAAAAATATTAACATTAAAACACATAGAGATACATAATTTAAAGAAAAAGTATCAGTAACTCTGAGAATGAATTATCAGAGAGTTTTGGAATTTGTATCAGCGGATTTGCGTACGGACAGAGTGAAACAAGTCCGGATAGCGAACAGATTGAGCATACTGTGGCAAAGCCACAAATGCGAAACTCTGTGAGCAAGGAGCAAATCCAAGACGGGAGTTTTGAAATTTTTCCCTCTGAATGCGTGCAAAATTGAAATTCTCTCAAACTTCCGGGGGTAGTATTCATAGACTAACAGATAATTTACAATAATGTACACTGTAATTATTGCTATTACTTAATTATAGGTACTATTTATTTAATTTCTCCTACTTTTCATGTCAAAATCGTGATACTTTGTATCAAAATCAGTGACACTCAATAGGTTAATTAAATGTTTTATTCAGTTGTCATACACAATTTAACTCTATTTCAAGCACTTTTCAAGTGCATAAGGTAATAATTAAGCACTTTTGTATCATTTCAACACAATTTATTTATCAAGTAACCAATCCAGTGCATACAGCTGTCTTATTCCGTTATGCGTTACATTAGGAATATTATCCATTGTCAGCAAATATTTTGGATTATGATCTCTTATGCTGTTTAATGATTTTAATTCTCTGTCTAAAGTATCTGCTCCCATAACGGTATCTGCAACCTGATAGTATTCGGTATAGCCGTCTTTGATTGCAACAAAATCAACTTCCTTATTATCAACTTTTCCTATATAAACTGCATATCCGCGTCTTAAAAGTTCCAAATATACAATGTTTTCCAAAATATGACCAAAATCCACATATTTTGTACCAAGCAAATAATATCTTAATCCAATATCAACAAGATAATATTTCCCATTTGTTTCAAGATATTGTTTGCCTTTTACATCATATCTGTTTGCTTTATACAAAATATAGCTCTTACACAATGCTTCTAAATAGTTTTCAACCGTGTGATTGGAAATCTTTTTACCTCTAGATGTCATTGTGTCACTGATTTTTTTAGCAGAAGTTGAATTTCCAATATTATCAAACATAAATTTAACTATATTTTCTAACCCGGTAACATCAGAAATTTTATTTCTCTGAACAACATCTTTAAGAATAACTGTATTATAAATTCCGCTTAAATATGTTCTTATTTGTTCTTTTTCATCATTTAACTGCAATACATAAGGGAAAGAACTGTTTTCCAAATATTTACGATACCTGGTCTGAATATCAGTATTATCATTAAAGAATGATATATACTCCTTGAATGATAATGGCAGCATTTCAATTTCAACATATCTGCCGGATAATAATGTTGCGAGTTCTCCAGACATAAAATAAGCGTTAGAACCTGTTATATAAATATCTGTATTATCTTTTATATATAAACCATCTATTGCTTTTTGATAATCTTTTACATTCTGAATCTCATCTAAAAAAATGTAATTTTGCCTCTCAGGTTGGAGCTTTGATTTTATATACTCATAAAGTTTTTTATAATCCGTTAATTCTTCATTATCCGGATCTTCAAAGTTAAGTGATATTATTTGAGATTTTTTAACTCCGTTTTTCAGCAAATAATCTTTAAAAAGTTCTAATAGTGTTGATTTGCCGCATCTTCTTATCCCGGATATAACTTTAATCAGTTTTTTATCCTTAAAGCTTATTAGTTTTTTCAAATATTCGCTACGTTCTATCATACAAACATTATAAATCATTTTACCAAAAAGTCAAGTTTTGGAAGTGTATTTCTAAAAACATACACAGATAAAATCTTTTGGAATTGATTTGTAATCTCTAACATATAACTTTACATAAAAATATCTGTTAATTTGAGAATAAATTATCATAGAGTTTTGGAATTTGTATCAGTTAGTTTTGAAGTATTTCCCTCAAAACTTAAAAAGTTTGAGAATTCTCTCAAACTTCCCCGGTCAGTATTCTTAATGTCTCTGATAATGTACAACAGGCTTATTAATTACAATTTAAATGTCCCAAATAAACCCCACTTATTTTACAATTTGTTAATTATGTAGTAAAATTGTAGCAAAAAATAATTTTACTTAACTTTAAACTCTCAAAAGAAAGGATTATTAAATGGATATAAAAAGTATTTTACCAAATTTGTCTATTCAAAAACAAAAAGTATCAAACAGTACACCTAAAACTAAGCCTATTCCTATGGATAGCGTTAGTTTCTCGACAAGCATAAAAGATAATGAACAAAAATTTATCAGTCTTCGTGATAAAATCGCTGATAAAATGAAAACTGTAACTAATGGTGTAGAAGAAGCAAGCTGGGACTTTTATACAAATAGCACTCCTGAAAATATGTATAAAATGAACACCGCTGAAGATAAGTTAAACGAATTTTATGACAATAAAGAAGTTTATGCAGAATTAAAAGATATCAATGATAAAGGCGGCGTTGGAGAAAAACATCTAAAAAAACAATTAAGAACTCTAACAAGCGCATTTGGTGATGGTATTGAGTTTAAAGAGGAACTCAAAGCCATGAGTGAAAAAGAAAATGAAATATCTCAAAAATTAAATTCTTATCAAATGACTATTGATGGAAAACCTGTTTCAAAAGCAGAATTATCAAGAATTATGGAATCTGAAAAAAATCCTGAAATTCGTAAGAAAGCAGCTGATGCAAAAATTAAATCAGGAGATTTAATTGCAGATGATTTGGTTGAACTTGTAAAAATGAGAAATGATTTTGCAAAGAAAAAAGGTTATGACAACTATTTTGACTACAAAATCGCTGAAGATTATGATATTCAGCCAAAAGAACTTGATAAATTATTGGATGATGTTGCTAAAAATACAAAAAAATCAAACGACAAAGTAATGGCAGGTATGAAAAAAGAATTGTCAGAAGCTTTTGGTATAAAACCTGAAGATTTAAGAAGCTATCACTTTGGATACCTCGCAGGAGAAGATCCTGAAAAAAAAGTTAATGACGTAATTACATCAAAAGAAGATGTTGTTGATATTTGTAAAAAAGCATATAAAGGAATGGGTTATGATATAGATAAATTACCTATTACACTGGACTTGTTCCCTCGTGAAAACAAAAATACACACGGGTTCTCATTCCCAATAGAAGCAGGTAAAGATGCAAGAATTTTAGCAAACTTAACTGATAATGCATCAAGTGTGGATACATTAATGCACGAACTTGGTCATTCAGTATTTACCGTAAAAACTGATTCTAAATTACCGTATATAGCACAAGATACAACAAGCACCATGACCGAAGCCGTTGCTATGATGATGGGTGATATGATTAGAACAGAAGGTCTTGTCAAAGATAGAATTTCACCTGAAGTCAGTGAAAAATTTGAAAAATCTTTAGGTAAAGAAGAATCTACATTTGTCGGTCACAGTATGGCAATAATTGATTTTGAACGTAATATGTATAAAAATCCTGACCAAGATTTGAAAAAATTATGGAAAGATATGAGTGTAAAATACAAAGGCAGAAGTGAACAAGATGAGGCTACAAACGAATGGGCAACAATTCCACACTTTTTATCTCATCCGGGATATTATCAAAACTACTTTAGAGCATCGTTAATTAAAGCTCAACTGTATGACGCTTTAACACAAAAATTTGGTAAGTTGACAGAAAACAAGGATACTGCAAAATACCTAAATGAACATTTATTCAAATTTGGAGGTTCTAAAGACGACAACGAAATATTAACTGAAATCACAGGTAAAGAACTTAAAGCAGATTCATTCTGCAATAGAATAAATAAACTTGTTGAATAATTAACAACAAATGCGAGATTAAAAAATCTCGCATTTGTTGTGTTTAGGCATATCAAAAAGGGCGCACTTGCAACATAAGCAAGACACCCTTTTCTTTATTCTATAACATGCTAAATTATTAGAATTCTAAATTAATTTGAGAGAACTGAACAATTTTGTTTTTACCACGTTTTTTAGCATTGTACAATGCGTGTTCTGCATATCTGATAATTGTATTTGCATCTTCATCAACATTTTTTAAACAAGGGTAAGTTGAAATACCACCTGATACAGTGATAGGGTGTTTTTCATCCTCACCTGCAGGAATAAATTCCATTTTTTCGATATCACGTCTAAAACGTTCACCAAATAAGAAAGCATTGTCTTCAGAAGTGTTAGGAAGAATTACAATAAACTCTTCATCGCCATATCTTGTCAAAACATCTTCTTTTCTAATCATTTGTTTCAATTTGTCAGACATATTTCTTAAAAGAACATCGCCCCATTCATAGCCATACATATCATTTACAACTTTAAAGAAATCAATGTCAAATAACAAGCATGACAGTGGAGTTTTGTAACGTCTTGCACGTGAAATTTCAGCTTCTAAGCGTTCTTGCAAGTATTTTCTGTTATGTAATCCTGTCAATTCGTCTGTTGTTGAAACTTCTTCTATTTTATCGTAAAATTCTTTAACTTTTAATAAAGAATTAATTCTAACTATTAAATTATCTTTATTAATAGGTGTTGAGATGTAATCATAGCTCAAAGCTCTGATTGTAACATCATTAATTGGCTCACCTACAAACAAAACAGGAACTTTAAATTTTGTAGTCATTAAAATATCTGTCAAGTTTGGAACATCTTCAATAATCAACATTGAAGGATTTAATAACAAATATTCTTTCAAATTATCAGACAATTCTACACGGATTTGCAGTTCATCAATATTGTCCAAATGTTCGATAGTATCTTTAATATCAGACTGTTTTTTAGTTGTGTAAATAATAATATTTCTCATGTTTTCTCCTAATATCTAAGTTAATTATAACAAAGAAATTTGTAAGTAGCAATAGCGCTTAACAAAACGTAAAACTATTTGCAATTTGCGGTTATTTCAAGCCTGTTATATACTTGTGAATTTATTTCTGCGCCAATAAGAATCAAAATTGAAGTATAGTATAACCAAACCATTAATACTGCAAAAGCCCCTATTGTTCCGTAAACAAAGTTATATGTATGGAGGTTATTAATATATATAGAAAATCCCCAAGAACCAAGCAACCAACTAGAACAGAAAAAGAATGTTCCGGGTACAGTGCTTTTTAGTTTTAACTTTTCCGAACCTTTCAAATCAGGTAATACGTAATACTGCAAAAATGCCAGTATATATAAAGCAACAAAAGCTACCGGCCAGCGCAAGAACATCCACATTGAAGCAATATCTTCACCTAAATTCAAATAAGTTACGCAAAAATTAAGCAATATTTTACCAAAAATAATAAGGTTTATTGTTAAAAACAGCACTGCAGTATTAACACACAGCATCAAAAATGCAACTGTTCTTGTATATATAAAGGAACGCGTTTCATCAATTTTGTAAGCTCTATTTAAACCTTTTGAAATTATAGCAATCATATTTGTTGATAAAAAAAGAGTAATAACAAAACCTAAAATAGCCCAAAAACCACCCTTTGAGTAAAACATAACTTCTTTCATAACTGTATCTATAAGTCCCATTGTATCAACAGGCATTATAGAAGACATAAATGCAAAAACAGGACGCATGAATTCGTGCTTTCCGGCCCAACCGAATACACCTGTTAAAAAAAGCATTAACGGAAATATTCCAAGGCAACACATATAGCTCATTTCTGAAGCCATACCAAAAAAATCATTATCTACGACCGATTTTATAAGTCGTTTTAAGTATATTATTGATTTTTTCATTATTACAAACCTTGTTTTTTTATTTCAGCTATAAGTTTTTCTGCACAGGACTCTGAAGAACCTTTTATAACACAACCTGCTGCAAATTTATGCCCGCCACCGTTAAATACTGATGTAACTTCAGATACATCAATATTTTTACTTCGCATTGATACTTTAAATGTTTTATTATCAATTTCTTTTAACAAAAACGCAACTTCTGTTGAATCCATTATTTTTAGTTTTTCAACAAGACCTTCCGTTAAATCATCTTCGCTTTCATATTTTTCAATGTCTTTTTTGTAAACAATTATATATGCAATTTTATCATTGTCTATAAATTTTGCTTTGTTTAAGCAATGAGCTTGAAACATAACAAAATTTTTTGATTTCATTTCATAACAATTTTTATAAATCCATTGAGGTTTAGCACCAAATTCAACCAGTTTTGAAGCTATTTTTAATGATACGGCACTTGTATTATCATGTCTAAATCCGCCTGTATCAGTTAGTATTGCGGCATACAAAGCTTCTGCTATTTTTTCATTAAATTTCCAGTTATTATCTTCTGCCAATCTAAACAACACTTCTCCTGTTGAACTTGCTTCACTTTCGACAAATCTAATATCCGAGCTGTAATTATTTGTTTTATGGTGATCTATTACAGCTTTAATTTTTGCTTTTTCAAAGAAGACTTTTGCATCACAAATTCTATCTAATGCAGCAACATCAACAAGTATAACAAGATCATATACCATAGAATTGTCAAATTTTGACAAATGCTTTGCATCTTTTAGTCCATCCATAAATTCGTACATTTTAGGAATTTTTGATATAACCATCATTTCAGGTTTCTTTTTATAATTTAAGTATATCAAATCTCTTAATGCAAGCATTGAACCTAATGTATCACCATCCGGATTCAAGTGTGATATGATTAATATATTTTTTGAAGATTTTATGCTATCATCTAGTTTTAAGTATTCCATTTCTTGATTATAACATAAAAAAATAAATTTAGGCTATCTATGACAAAAAAGGTACTATACACAGATTTTGAAGGCATTGGTGATGTCCTTGAAAAAATATTAGAAGATAAAAATTTTAAAAAGGCAATAACCAGAAGTAACCTTTTTAAATTTTGGAAAAAAGTTGTTGGCGAAAAATTTCAAGATAAGTCAAAACCTTATTCAATGACAAGTAATTCCGTTATGGTAATAGCTTGCAAAAGTTCCGTTGTAGCCCAAGAGTTAATGCTTAGAAAAAATAAAATTATGAAAGATTTTGAACCTTATTTAAAATCTTTAAAAATAAACGTTAAAGATCTCCGTTTTGACGTTAAAAGATGGGTTCAAGATAATGATATTTAAAACAACAAAATAGCTTGTATTTATAATTGCACTGATATATAATTAGTTCATGAATATCATTGAAAAAATTTTATTATCAATTCTTGCTATAATTGTTATTGTGAGCTTTATAATACAAATAATAGATATACGTACTATAGCAGTTCAGGATTTTACTATTATATGGTTTATTTTACTTAATGTAGTATTTTTGATTATTTTTTACTACTTTATTAAAAAATCAAAAAATAATTTAAAAAAACAATTTTTTATTATATTTCTTGGAATGATTCTATATGTTATAATTTTATTTTTAGTTGATGAATTTTTATAATAAAAAAAAGCCGCTTAAACAAGCGGCTGTAAATTTGGTTTTTGGTTTTGGTTATTTTTGGTTTGGTTTTATTTAGAAACTTTTTTAAACAAATCAGACATTCCATTTTTAGCACTAGCCATTAAATTTCCTGCTTTTTCTGTCCAATTTGTATTTTTAACTGTGTTAAATAAATTTTTACCTTTTTTAATTCCGAAGAATGCAAGCGTACCAACAATTGCAACTGTTGCAACTTTTTTCAATAGGTTAGTATCAGTTAATTTTGATTTTGCTTTTGATGCAAAACTATCAGCCTTAGGTTGAGCTTGCATAGTTGTACCACCCAACATTGGAGGAAAATTAACTCCGCCTGCGTTAGAATTAAGATAAGCAGCTGCATCAAAATCAAGAACACCGCCTGTCATTAAATAATCCAACGAATGTGGTAATGTCATAACCTAACCTGAACTCCTATACTAACATTGATATAAAGTTTTTTTTTACAAAAAAATTGCTTAAATATTTTTTATTTGTTAAATTATATTACATAATGATTAAATTTTTTAAAAATCATAAATATCTTATCGGAATAATATTTTTATCTATATTAGCAGTATTATTAACTTTTAGACATAATATAGGATTGATTATTGATTGTGGAAGGGAAGCATACTATCCGCAAGAAATTTTAAACGGGAAACTTTTATACAGAGATTTATTTAATATTTACGGTCCTTTTGCATATTTATTTAATGCTTTATTATATAAATTTTTTGGCGTGAATTTAAATGTATTATGTTTGTTCGGAAGCTTTTGCGCAATAGGTATAATTTGCGGAATATTTTTAATTGCAAAATATTTCATGAATGAAAAATTTGCATTTTATATAAGTTTTTTTTCGATTATTGTTGGAATAGTCCCGGTACACGTATTTAATTATGCATTTCCTTACGCTTTTTCAATGACATACGGACTATGTGCCTTTATATTTTCTCTGTTATCATTAATATACTTTATCAACACAAATTCAAAACTATTTCTATATACAAGCTTATTTTTAGCAGGGATTTCTATATCTTGCAAGTATGAATTTTTGCCATACATATTAATATATATTCCTGTATTTTATAGACTAAAAATTGATTTTTACTCAATAACAAAAGGTTTATTAACCTTTGGAATAGTTCCTGAAATAATATTCGCATTTTTATTTGCGAAAGGTTTAAGCATTCAAGATTTGACAAATACAATTAACATTATTGCCAATATGTCAAACACTCAAACGCTTAAATATTTTTACATGCATTCCGGAATTTTCTTTCACAAGCAATCATTATTTGCATTAGCATTCACATTTTTAGCTTTGTTTATACCATTTTTTGTTTACATGATACCGATATTATACAAAAATAAAATTAAAAGTCCTATTTTAGGTTTAATTGCAACTTATACAGGTATTTGCTTAATGATTTTATTCAAAAACGGCTCTGCATACGATGTATTTATGCCTATGGCTATTGTCTTATTTTTATTGGCAATATTTAATTATAAGAAGTTAATTAACAATTTAACATTGTTTGTATTGATTGGCAGCGTAATTTTAATAAGCATAAAAGTCTTTTGGGGAATACTTTTAAATTCATACGGAATATTCTCGTTACCATTAATAATTTTATCGATTGCAGTATTATTTAAAGACAAATTTACAGAAAAAGAATGGGATTATATAAGTTTTTACATGCTTATTTTGAGCGTTATAATCGGATTTACGCTAATTAGATTTGTTCAAACAAAACAAACAATAATTTCAACCCCTAAAGGTAAAATATATGTTGAAAAAAAATATGAAACAACAGTTGAGTTACTAAAGTTTATAGAAAACAATACTAAAAAATCAGATAAAATTATAATCTATCCTGAGGGCATGATGATTAATTTCCTTAGCGACAGAAAAACCGATGATTTTTATAATTCATTTCTGCCATTATATGAGGAAACTTTTGGTGTTGAAACATACATAAAACATTTTGAAAAAAACATGCCGGAATATATTATTTTTAATTCTTGGAACTCCTCAGACTACTACTTTAGTATAATATGTGAAGATTACGGATTTGATTTTTGTAAATTTGTCAAAAATAATTATACCGAAAAAATTAAGCTATCAGGCGATTTTAGCTATGTTGTTTTCAAAAGAAAATAAAACCCCTTGACGACTATTGTAAATAATTGTAAACTTTTTATGACTTTTATCATAAATCATTAAACTTTTAATACGAAATGACCGATATAAAACATGTCGAAAGTCGAAAAGGGTAGAAAATATGGCTGATATGTTAAATCAAAATTTGAATAACAGTTCATTGAATAACGGCGGAAACAATTTGCGTCCTGCAAAACCTTTCGGCTTGAATGTTAAAGTTCCTGAAAGAACAATTCAACAAATAAGTGAAACTGTTAAATCTAATGCAGCATCTGGTGTTTCAAATATATTCAGTTACTTAGCTAAGAATGAAAATGTATTTGACGGAACTGTTGCAAAACAATTAGACAACTTATTTGTACAAGATTTCAATACAAAACAAATCCTAAAAAATGCTGAAACCGTAGAAAATAAAGCAACATTTGTAATGGATATGTAATCAAGTTTTAAAAAATTTCCTTATTCCTTATTCCCTATTATTATTTTTATTTAAAGCCTGACATTGAGTCAGGTTTTTTATTATTTTGAAAAAGCAATAAAATATATTATAAACTTATTCTACATATTTTCTTTTCATAATAACATTGCCGCTTTCATCGTAAGCTTTATCTTTAACCCAATGTGCAAGGAGCTTTCCGTCTTTTGAATAAATAAATGTTTCACCCTTTGAAACTCGCATACTCATATTAACAAGTTTTTTTGCAGTGTTATATTTGTATGTTTTGTACGGATAATTCAAGCCGTCTTTTTCTTCTATGTAAGTTAAAATACCATTGCTGTCATAATAATAAACATGATAAGGATTATTGTGCTTATACACAGCATAAGTGTTATCAGAAAAATAAGCAAGTGTACGATCTTTTAACTCAGTCATACCATTCAACATATAGTTAACATTTTGTTCATGTTCACTGTCATAGTAAAAATCGTTAACATATTTTGAATCAATAGTATAACTTATACCATCTAAAAGTTCGTTTCTGGCAGAATCAACATCATAAGACACACCGCCCTGCAAAACTTCTGCCTGCACGGATATTCCAAATATTAATAAAAATGCAATAAGTAGATATTTTTTCATATCATTATCTTAATGTTATTAAACAAAAAGTCAATATTTGCATAAACCTTTACTTGCAAGTAGTATTTGATACTCCATCAAGTATAGTTTTTCCATCAGGACATTTACCTTCACTATCAAGCTTTAAATAATCCATATTATCAAACTCAGTAACCCAAATGGTACATGCTGCGCCAAAAGTTACATATCCTCTGCAAGTTATTAAAGTCGTAGCATAATCATTATTATAAAGTCCATTTCTGTATTTACCATAAGGATAAATTTGATTATTAGATATATCAAATCCAAAACAATCTTTGCCAAATGTGTTAGAACCTTTATTTAGTCCATCAATGTCAACAAATATACTAAAAACACCATTTCCTCTATCATTATATATACATAATGATGTGCCATCTGCCAATATATAGCTATAATCACAACTGCCATAATACATATCTTCGTCACCACTAAGATGCATAAAGTTTGAATTGATACAACCTGTACCATTCCCGCAATCTTTTGATATTTTCATAAATTCAGTAATTCTTTCACCAACACGTTTTGAAGATAAATCATTCCATTCATTAAAAGGTCCATAAACAGCCTGTGCTCTACCCAAAGCATCATTAAGATTTTGATATATTTTCTTTACTTTTACAACTTTTTCTTTTTCACCAGTTGAACTGTTTAAGTTTGGAAGTGTCAGTGCTGCAACAACACCAATTATACCCATGACGATTAATGTTTCAGCTAATGTGAAAGCAAATTTAGAGGACAGTGAACTGTGAACTGTAAATAATATTTTTTTTAACATGTTATACTTCCTTTCTTTGTTTATTTATATTTTTGTCATACTGAGCGTTAGCGAAGTATCCAGTTGTTTTTTCTGTCTTGGATTCTTCGGACTATGTTTGTCATTGCGAGCAAAGCGTGGCAATCCAGTCTTTTGGTCTATTTGTTAACTATTAAAACCTTTATTTATTGTCCTGCTCGGACGGAGGAAACTTTTGGTGGCAAAAGT
>DJYG01000028.1 GCA_002450015.1 Cyanobacteria bacterium UBA6984
GCGGACTAATCGTCACAGAACATAACAATTATGGTTCATTCCGCAGAGGGCGAATTTTTTATTATCCGACCATATTGGAATGAATAATTTTCACTTAATGAAACAACAGCAAAGCAAGCATTGTTTGAACGTAGTGAGTTTGCTTGCTTGAGTTGAATTTAGTGAAAATTAATGAATGGAAATACGGTCGTGGCTTTTGTGGAACTTTTGCCACCAAAAGTTTCCTCTGTCCGAGTAGGACAATAAATAAAGGTTTTAATAGTTAACAATAAACCAAAAGACTGGATTACCACGCTTTGCTCGCAATGACAAGATACGCGTCATTCTGGCGGATTTGCGGACGGACGGAGTGAAACAAGTCCGGATAGCGAACAGATTGAACGAACAGGGCGAAAGCCCAAAAGTGAAACTCTGTGAGCGTGGAGCAAATCCAAGACAAGGACGTAGTCCGAAGAATCTAGCGGATTTTCGACTCTGCCGAATAAAACGATTAAGTATCGTTTTATGAGAGGTTGTGAAACGAACGTAAGTGAGTGAAACCCGTAGGAGCAACAGGCGATTGCGAAATTAATAAAATTGCGATAGCAATTTATACGAGCAACAAGCCGGTGCGTACCCGAATAATCCAAGACAAAAAAGCAACTGGATACTTCGCTAGCGCTCAGTATGACGAAAATATAAATAAACAAAGAAAGGAAGTATAATATGCTAAAACAAATTATTAATTATTTAAAAAATAATCAAATAGATTGCCACGCCGATAAATCGGCTCGCAATGGCAGAGTATGTCATTACAGCGTATTTGCACTCTGCCGAACAAAACAATTCGCTTTTACCCTAGCCGAAACACTAATAGTTGTCGGTATAATTGGTGTAATTGCGACTCTGACACTTCCGAACTTAAACTCATCAACAGCAGATAAGGAAAAAGTAGTAAGATTACAAAAATTATATTCAGATTTGAATGCTGCAGTTGGTCGTGCTTCTGTTACTTATGGCCCGACTAAAAACTGGTGTTCTAACATTAACAACAATGATGGAAGTTGCAGCATTCGTTTTTACAATAGAATTAAAGAGTTTTTAAAATATAAACAAGAATGCACGGTTAGTGATGCATCATGCTCAATATATCAGGCTGATAATGGCTCTCGTTCAGGAGGTTACAGATATTATCCTGCTTTAGTATTGCCTGATGGATTAACAGTTTCAATAGGTCAAAGTCAATTGGTTATTGACCTTGATGGCGCATCAAAAGGCAGCGCTACAGAATGTGATGACCTCTTTGAATTAAAAATTAAAAATAATGCGGTTGATTATGGTTGTAATAATCAAAATTTAATAGGACTCAAAGCTTGTTGTACAAGATGGGTACTGACAAATGGCAACATGGATTTCAAAAAACTTAAAAACGGCAAATGTCCTGACGGAAAAACAATTTTAGATTGGACAACAAACACTTCTTGTAAATAAAATTTTTATGTTTTTATGTAAAAACATGTTACAAAAAAGTTTACTTGCTAACAAAAAATATATTCAAGAACGTTAAAACATACGTATTATTATAAAGAAAGTGTGTGTGTTAAAAATGATGATTCAAAATGTATCTTTTGGGAATGTAGCAAAAGTTAACTTGCAAACAGCTAAAAAGCCGTCGCCAGTCAATTCTACAACCCGTCCTGATACTTTTGAAAGAGCAGGTTATGACAGGCAAAGTTTTCAAGCTCAATTGGAAAGCTACCATGATAAAAAAGGAAAACCTGTTTATAACAAGCAAAATATTGCTGTAATTATTACAAATATTGAAAAAGACCCTAAAAAGTATGCTCCAATACAAGAAATGGCAGCTTTACCAAATATGAAAGGTAAAGATTTAGCTAAAATTTCTTACGGAAAAGCAGATAGTTTAGCTATAACAAATGAATTTTCAAAAAAAACAACTGTTAGCGGTAATTTAAAATATACAAGCGACCATTTAATTCAATTTGCAAATATGCCTGCGCAAGATTTGGAAAGGATTAGACCTTTAACAGATACAACTTTGCATGTTGATAGAATTTCAGATATTGCAAAGGATAAGAAACTAGATTTGCAAAAATTAGGCAAAAAAATTAACGAAATGGAAGATATATGTGGTAAAAACGAAAAAACTTTAGATAAAATTTATTTTAAAAAGGATATTTATGATCCTAAAAATGCTTATGTATTAACAGGTTCTACAATCAGTGGTGTCGAAAAACAAGAACTTTTGGACAAAAATTTAAACCGTATGGCAATTTCCGAAACTGCAACTTACAATTCTAAAACAGGAAATGAATATATAATCACAAAAACAAACGATTTAAGAAACAACACTGTTTCGAAAGTTCGTTCATACATAAACAAAGAAGGTTATCCGATTGTAGAAAATCAAGTTAGAATAATAAAAGATAAAAATGGTAATGTTCAAAAAACAGAATATATGACGCTTTCTGAAGTTAAAGGTGTTTATAATGCCAAAAACGTATATCCAAACGGAAAAGTAGAACAAGTTTCATCAGGTCATATTGATAAAAAAACAGGAATTGTTTCTGTAAAACGTGATATGAAGTCATTAGATGGAACAAGAACAGAATATCTGTATGAAAATGATCCGCAAGGAAATAGAATTATTGATTACAAAATTACTGACGAAAACGGAAAACAACTTTTAAAATATTCTCAATCTTTGGAAGTAATTGATGATAATACTTTTATTACAAGTAAGAATGATAAATCTTATGAAGTAAAAATAAGCCAAGACCAAAACACAATGACTGTAAGGGATGTGAAAACAAACGAACAAAATGACTTAAATCTTGGCAAAATGCTTCGTGGAGACAAAAAATCAATGGTTAATCTGTTGAAAAAATTCCCAGGTGAAGAATTAATTGCCCTAAAAGATACAACAAATATTTTAAAAGGCATGAAAAAAATGGATGATTGCTGTTATTGGCCTGATAAAAAAGAAATAGATATAGTAGATGATTTATATTCGGTTCTTCATGAATTAGGTCATGCTAAAGATTTTAAAAATGGAGATAATGACATCACTGCAAGCAAAGATGTTCAAGAAGTTTATGACAAAGAACGCGCAGCGTTCAACAAAGCATTCCCTAATGCTCAACGCGACCACATCAATTATTTTATTGATGTTAATGAACATTATTCAGGTCCAAGAGGCGGTTTAGAAGAAACTGTTGCAGAATCGAATGCATTGCTAAACTCATATAACGGTGAATTGGATATTGCAGCACGCGCTCAATATTTGCAACAATATTTTCCAAAAACGATAGCAAAACTTGCACAACACTTACATAAGGTGTAAAATAGAATAAAATAAAATTTAAGAAGGTACGCAAAATGGAAATAAATAATATATCAGCTCCAAAGGCAATAAAAACTGAATTAAAAAAACAACCTGAAAAGATAAAAGATACAGGTCTAAAAGAAGATACTTTTGAAAAAAAATACGATGTTGATACCGTAATGAAAAGTATTGAAGATATTAAAATATCAAAAGATCAAAAAAAATTTAGGTATCCAAAAGTGTTAGATGAAATAAGAAAAACATTAACAGAAGAACCTAATAAATGTGAGTTTGCATTAAAACTTGCACCTCAAAATAATGTTACTCAATTATTATTCAAAAATATTCTTAAAAGACCAATTGATGAATTAAAGCAAATAACTGACATTGTATCTACTAAAAATAAGAGAGGTGAATATAAATTTTCGGAAACAGATGTAATTGACATACATAAAAATTGTACAGCCGAAGAACGTGGAAAAATAAAAGAATTGGCTACATCAGTTCTTGAAGGTGACAATATTATAAAAGTTGCAAAAGAAAAAGACTTAGATGTTAAAAAAGTAGCAAAAAAAGCAGAAGAAATGTCAAAGATGTTTCCTGAAGACGAACTTATAGAAGTTTCTTTTGCTCGTGACAAATATTCAAAAGGTGATTACACATGTACTGCCGAAAATTATTACAGAGAAACTTATAAAGAATTATTAGATAAAAATTTAAACAGATATGCTCTTGAAGAATCAAAAGGATATATATCCGACAACAAAAAAGAATATAAAATAAAAAAAGTAACAGATTTTAGAAATAACACAACAGCAAAAACCCGTTACGAAAAAATTGACGGTATGTATCAAGCAACACATGAAGTAAGAATTGTCAAAGATAAAAACGGAAAAGTTCAACATACTGAATATACAGAGCCATCTCAAATAAAAGGTGTAATGGATATCAAATATGTATATCCTGACGGCAAGGTAAAACAAGTTTCATCAGGTACGGTTGATAAAAAAACAGGAATTATGTCAATAAAAAAAGATATGGTTTCAACTTTAGGCACAAGAACAGAATATTTATTTGAAGATGATCCGCAAGGAAATAGAATTTCCGATTATAAAATTACAGACAAAAATGGTAAAGTCCTTCTTCAAAACAGTGAATCATTTGAAGTTATTTCTCCAAACAAATTCATTTCGGCAAAAAATAATGAAAAATATGAAATTACGACAGATGACGAAAGTGTTAACGTAAAAGATTTAAATAATCCTGAAAGAACTGCAACTTTCAAACGAGGCGTTGAAATACTGGGTGATGAGGAAGAAATTATGAAAGTTCTTAAGAAAATGCCTGGAGAAGAACTTTTAAAATTAAAGAAAAACGTAACAAACCTTGAAGGTACACCTGAAGTTTTGCGTTCATATTCACATACAGGAAAAGACTCCAGAACAATTCACACAGGTGATGATTTGTTTGTAATTTTGCACGAACTTGGTCATGCTGTTGATATGAAAAATGTTGATATGAATAATCTTGAAAACACTGTTCAAAATGCTATTTTTGAAGATAAAAAGTTTAATGAAATATATGCAAAAGAAAAAGATGCTTTTAATAAAGTATTTCCTGATGCACAAAGAAACCATATTGATTATTTCATAAATCACGAAACACATTATAATGGTGAAATTGGAGGAAGAAAAGAAACCATTGCGGAAAGTAATGCTCTGTTAACAACTGCGAAAACACACGAAGTTCTTGCAATGCGTTCACAATATTTGCAACAACATTTCCCTGAAACAATTGCGTATTTACACGATAAATTGAATTCATAATAAATAAATTAACTTATTAATAAAACCTGCACAATGATTAATTTTGCAGGTTTTATTTTTTAAAATAAAAATGTAAATTTATATTACAGCCATGAACACAAAACCTGTTTTGGTGAGGGATTATTTCTTAATATTACTGTATTGTAGAGATTTTTTTGAAAAATAACGTGAAATCTCATGAAAGTTGCAAAATTCAAAATATGCGATATAATTAAAATACAGACCAAAAATCCCTCACCAAA
>DJYG01000054.1 GCA_002450015.1 Cyanobacteria bacterium UBA6984
ATTAAATTTTGAATAAAAATTAGTGTTTAATAGAAAAATGAGTATTATACATTGTACAATACTCATTTTTTATTTTATTATTTTCTGTTAAGTTGTTTTTATAAATCTTCAACGTTTGTATTTTTTGTTTCTTGCATTTGTTCAATTAATTTTTGAGTTTCTTGTTTTTTTTCTTCTTCTTGTTTTTTCTCTTTTTTAAAGAAAATATTTTTTATTTTTGAAGATGTTTTTTCTTCTTCTATTTGTTTGGCTTCCATGTCAGCGACTGTTGCATCAAGTGAATCAGGTTCAGGAAGTGTTTCTACAAACGCTTCTGCTGAATCTATTTGAGATTGAAGTGCTAACCATTTAAATGATTTTACAAGTGTCATTGGTTTGTTAACATCACCCCTTACGACAACTTGAAAATTAGTTGCATTGAGATTATCAGTTTTGGTGTCAAATGCAGGTATTGTATCGAGTTCTTGTTTGGTAACCGGTTCTGTAAATATTGTGAATAATTTTGCAGAAGCTACATTAAGCCCCGGAGTTACTTTAACCAAGTTTACAGGATTTACGTTAGCTATTGGACCAAGAACATTTGAAATCATTGATGCTAAGCGTCCTCTTACTTTCATATCTGCAGTATTTTTTAATAAATTATAGTCACCTGCAATATGCATAGTTAAAACATTTCCGTCAGAAGTTATCGGATTTAATGATGTAATTCCGTCTTTAAACATTATTGTACCTTTTAATTCTTTATAATGCGTTGTATCTATTGATGTCAAGCCGTTTAAAATTCCTCCAATAGCTGTTTGGAAAAATTGTGATTCTCTAATATTTTCAGCAAGAATTAAATTCTCAATTTTACCAAAAGGTCCAAATTGACCATCTTTTATTGAAAAATTAATTTTGCCCAGCAATGATGACATTTGCTCGTTAAAGTCTTGCGCTCCTGTATTTATTGATAAAGCTGTGTCAAACGTCATTTTGCCTGTAAGGGCATCTTTTAAGTTTGCAGCGTCTAAAAACATTTTTTCTGTATTTATATTATTTCCATTAATCTCGATTTTTAATAAGTTGTTTAACAAATTCATGGTTATTCTGCCGTTCATGTTGCCATCAAAAGCCTTTGTTCTTAGATTATTTATGTAAAAATTGTTATGATAAAGAACTATTCCGGCTGTTGTATTTTGTAAATGGATATTTCCAGTTTTTATGTGTTTTAAGTTTATAGAACTGTTACGTACAGAAATAGGTATATTTGTTGGCTCTGAAGCTTGAGAATTACCGGATGGAATTATTCTGGAAGCTGCCGTTGAAACCATCATTAATTTATCTAAATCAATATTGTTAGAATTAATGCGTAAATCTGTTATATGCATTATATCAGAAGGTTCTAAAGATAATTCCAGTTGTGAGGATATGTCAGAATTATTTAAAATTACATTTTTAGCATTTATATTCAAATGTTTACCCCTGAAATCAAGTGCTAAATTTTCCATTGTTGTTAATAAATCTTTTATATATAAATTTTTGACATTAAATTTGCCTCGCATTCTTGGGGAATTTGAATTACCATAAATATGTATTTTTCCGTCAAGTTTAAATCCGGCATCTCTAAATCCGCAAAGTTTAGCTTCTAATTCTTTTGGAATATCAACTCTTATAACATTAATGAACGGTGTTCCGTTTAGATTTGTTACTGTACCGTTTATACTTGCTATTTCGTTTAATTTTTCAATAGTATTTCCTTCTTCATCAACTGTTGTTGATAGCGTATATAAACCTGTTTCTTTTATTTTTAATCTATCACCTTTAAAATCTACTTTGGCTTGAAGGACAGTATCTTTACCATAAGCTTGTTTTAAAGTTACCGGTGTAATATGGTTGTTTGAATTCGCAAGTAGTCTTAACACAAGGTTTTGACGTTTAGTATCGCCATTTACGTTTAATATTACTGGAATTTGACCTTTTGCTTCAATAAATGGTGCAGCTTGCACTCCTGCAAATTTTTTCAAATCTTCTGAAATAAGGCTTCCTTTTCCGTTAATAATAAATATCGGTTCTTTTTTGTCAGAATCTACCAAGCCGTCAAACGTAACTTTTGAAGTATTATTTATGAGCAAATCTGTAGGGTGAAGAACAAGTTTTGTCCCATCTATGCTTATTTTTAAAACGTTGTCTTTTATTGTTGAATTTGTTTGCGGTAACAAAACGGTTAAACCTTTATTTACTATATCAATTGTATTTATATTTTGTTTTAAGTTAGTATTAATAGAAACCTCTATATCATCATTTATAACTTTGAATGAATTTGATTTTTCATTCATTTTAAAGCCACTTAAAGCTACTTTAGCTTTGCAAATAACTTCATTTAATTTACCTGAAATTTTTGCATTTAAACTTAAATTGCCATTTGTGATACTAATACTTTTCTTTACATCATTAGGTGCAAAAGCTCTATATAGGCCTGCAACAGGGACTCTATCCGCAAAAATATTTACATCAGCAATAGATTTTTCATTTATAGAACCTTTTGCCTTTAATATTGCATTATTAATATATACATAAGAATCTTTTATGTCTAAATTATTGTTGTCCAAAATTAAATTAATATTTGCTTTTGTGATACCTAAATTAATATTTTTATTTATTACTCCGCCATTTCTGACAATAATTTTACCGTTTGAAACAAGCTTTTTAAGGTTTGTATTTAAGCTTGCATTAGCTTCTAAATATCCCGCACCTTTAATCAAATGTAAATCATTTTTTATATGAAGTGAATCAAGATATGCCTTTGCAAGAGTTATTAAATCCTGAAAATAAATTTTATCTGTTTTCAAAGTCATATCCAATTTTTTATGTTTTCCGTAATTAAAAATACCATTCAATGCAATATTTTTGTCTTTTGCAACTGAAATTATTGTATCAATGTCGCCTTTTGTGCCATTAAATTTTCCATGAAAATAGCATTCAGGCAAATTATAGTCAGCAAGGCGCAATGTCGTATTGTCAATGTTTAAAAATCCGTTTAGTTTTATCAGACCATTCTTTTCTCTGATTTTTAATTTAGTCGAAATATTAGATTTTAAGTCGTATTCTCTATATGCGAGTACAGGATTTATAAACGGAAGTTCTATTCTTTCCGGTTTATCATCTTCCGCATCCAGTTTTTCTGTTGGAGGAATAAACGAGTTTATATCAATATCTGCGGTTATATTTTTTGCTTCATCACTGTAAAATTCAGCATTTGTTTTTGCTTTGAATATTTTCCCGTTTAAATATGCTAATTTTAAGCATTCGCCTTTAAGTTCAAGATTATGTCCTGATTTTGTATCTGAAATTTTTATATCATAATTATTAATTTTTACATTCGGAACTTTTATTCTAATAATTGAAGTGTCAAAAGGTGTTTCTGTGACAACGGCTTTATCTTCAGTGATATTTTCTTCTTGCTTTTGCAATAACTGTTCAACTAGCATCAATATTTTAAATTGTTTTCCGTCAACAATTGTAAAATTTAACTTTGGATTATTTAATTCTGCTGTCGAAACTTTCACCGTTAAAAGAAGCAGACTCGGTAGTGAAACTCTAAATTTTGCATTATCGGCAGAAAACAAAGTCGTTCCATCTTCAAATTTTATACTTAAATTGTCAGCTTTTATACCTGCTGATAATAGTGGAGTTGTTGTAATTTTTGCATTACTAAAATCGACATTCAAAGGAATTTGTTCTTTAACCAGTTTTTGAACTATTGGTTTATATTGGTTTAAATCAACTGCTCTTGGCAAAACAAATAAAAAACATAAATACGCTATAAATAAAACCACGCATACAAAGCTGCCAAATATTATCCAAAATTTTTTCATTATTCCTTACCTCACAAATCTACAAAAATATTATATATCAAAAGTCATAAAACAATTAATGTTTTATGACTTTTTATTCTGTATCTTTACCAAAATTAAATTCCAAGTGCCATTCTGTTTAACATTGCAATCATTTCTTGACCGGCAAACATTGCAGTTGTTGCTTGTTCTAATTTATCGACTCTATCTTTTATATCTTTAAATTCGGTTTGTATTGTTTCAGGTTTATCTTTAATTTCAGCGCCTGTTGAAATTTTAACACCTCTTTGTATATTATCAAACTGAGCTGTAGCGTTTTTATTTGATTGCGCAGCTGCCGCAGTTGTAAATTCTTTAATAGTAACATCAAATTTGTTAACAATATCTTTTAATGTACCAATTGTTTTTACATCTATACCTAATTTTTCACCTAAAGTTTTAATATCATCATTTAATTGTTTCATATCAACGTTAGGATTTGCAATATTCAGTTGTTGAAATTGATTTGATTTAGATTCTTTATTTTGGGCCGGTTGTGTTTCTTGTATGTCTTGTGTTTTTTCTACTTTTTGCTCTTTTTCTGCTTGAGCTATTAATTTTTGAGCTTCAGCATTATTTTGAACTTTTGACGGATCAATGCCTAATTGTATTAATTTTCTAATTAATTCTTCACTTAGTCTGTTTTCACAAAAATGAAACGAACTTACATACGAAGTCATATTACTATTAACACTTGAAATTCCATATAATCCCATAACACACATCCTTTATTCCCATTAAAGACATGTTATTTATCGGATATTTAGTTAAAAACTTTAGGTTATGTAAACAAATATTAAAAAAAGCGTGCTTGTAAAAAACAAGCACGCTTTAGTGATAATTTTATTATTATTCAAAATGAGCAACATCTTGAACTTTTGCGTAAGTTCTTAAAACTTCAGCTACTGACCAAGCTTGATTTGCAGTCCCTTTAGAATGGAAATCTCCTGTTGCATCAAATATTTCAGCTATACCACCAACGCAGCATCCGCTATCAGCGTGCGCAGGCACTTTACCTGACATGTGGTCTAAAAGTGGAGTTATGAAACCTACAACCTTTTCTTTAGCTTCTTTTGTATTGCCATAAGCATTTAAATATGCATCACAGAACGGACCTATTTGCCAAGACCATACAGTACCTTGGTGATATACTGCATCACGAGTGTCGCCATTTCCATTCGGATAGTATGGAGCGTAACCATCTTCACCTTCTGCTAATGATTTTAAACCATACGGAGTTAATAATTTATCCTGAACAGTTTTAACAATACTTTTTTGAGTTTCTTTATCAAATGCACTGTGAGTTAATGAAGCTGCGATAATTTGATTTGGTCTAACTTGTTTGCCTCTATTTGCTCTATACTCAGGGTTGTTTGGAGTATCAATCAAGTCGTATAATCCACCTTTAGGATTAATGAATTTTTGCATACTTCCTTTTACAACATCTGCAAGTTCTGTATATTTTTTAGCTTCATCTTTTTCGCCGAATTTTTCAGCTAAATTAGCCATAATTCTTAATCCGTTGTACCATAAAGCATTAATTTCAACTGCTTTACCGTCACGAGGTGTGTATGGATGAGATTTTCTTGCATTTGGATCCCATTTTGCAGAATCCATCCAAGTTAATTGACCATCATCAGCAGTAATCAAACCATCTTTATCCATACCGATACCGCTGTTACCGTCACCCACAGGAAGTTTTCCTTGACCTTTAGATACAATTCCTTTCATTAGCGGATTTTGTTGTTCTAGTTCTTCTGCTGTTAATCTGCCATACATGTGGTGCTTTACAACATCTTTTAACGCACTGTATTGTTCTTTTACGAACTTCATATCCGCTTTGTCACCTGCTGCTTGTGTATATTGGTCTAAAGCATTGAACCACCACATTGAAGCATCAAGTGTGTTGTATCCCGGTCTATCATTTGCACCTTCAGGGAAGTTATTTGGCAACATACCATTATTAGCATATTTTGCAAATGAAGTTAAAATAGATTTTGCATCATCAAAACGTTTTGTTGTAAGAGTTAACCCAGGTAATGCAATCATTGTGTCACGTCCCCAGTCGTTAAACCAATGGTAGCCTGCCATGATTGTTTTTCCGTTAATTGAATTTCTATGAACAACAAATTGATCTGCTGCACGTTGCAAATTGTCTATTGTTTTGCTTCTTGGTAAACCTGATTGTTTATATAAACCTTCAAGTCGGTCTTGTTTTTTTGCAACTTCTTTGTCTATGCTAACTTCTCTGTTTACAGGTGATGTTGCTGCCATAAATGAGAAGGTTTCACCCGGTTTTAAGGTTACTTCAAGTTCCAATGGTTGATATACACCATCTTCTTTTTGTTGAAGACCTCTGTCAGCTTCTCTTTGATAGTAATAATCATTATAGAAATGACCTTTATCATTAACTTTTACAGGTTTTGACCATGCTAAATATGTTGGTTCAACATTATTATCCCATCGTTTTGCGTTTACAACCGCACCTTTTGGTCCTCTTGAATAATACCATTCTTTAACACCGTTGTGTCCGCCGTGAATACTACGGTTATTAACAAATGGTCTTAATTTTATAGTAATTGGTTCTGAACCTTCGGGAGCATCATATTTATATCCTGTAACAACTTCAGGATTACCAACTTTTTCTGGCATAACTAGCTGTTTTTTTAGCGTCTTATTTTCGCCTAAATCATATTCCCATGTTGGAACCGGCAATGTTGTAAAATCTTTAATTCCAACCATTTCGTCTTTTTGATAGCCTTCTTTCATTCCACCATAAGAAACATTTGAAATTTTAAGATTTTTTCCGCCAACAGAAACTTCATCATCTATTCTTTGCAAGATAATGTTTCTTTCCACTGGGGCATTTTTTGAAGATGCTAAAAGACCGTGATATACACGCGAATTAATACCATCTACTGTGGCTGATGCGTATGAACCATCTCCTGATGTTTCCAACCATTCCATTTTTTCTAAATTTTTTCTTTTAATTGGATTTGTTTGATTAGCCGTAAAAGAAAAATAAAGCGGCTTAAATGTGTTAAAAAGTGTTTTCATAATACTTAATTAAAGACCATCAATATTTTTTTTGCTGTCATGCAAAAAAAATATTTACATTATTTTACAATCGTGAAATTTACACTTTTTATTGTTTTTGAATTTAATATTGTTAATTATTTAAAACAGGTACTGTTTCAGTTATTTCTACGTATCTGCCTGCATATACAGCTGCTACTGCACCATCTGCGGCTGCAGTAATAACTTGTCTTAAAGGAGTTGTTCTAATATCTCCTACTGCATATACACCTTTTATATTTGTTTGCATTTTGTCGTCAGTTATAATAAATCCGTTTTCGTCTTGTTCAATTTGTCCGTTAAATTGTTCTACATTTGGTGTAAACCCAATATAAGGAAATATTCCGTTTATTGCAAGATTTTGAGTTTCTCCTGTCTTTACGTTTTCAAGTTTTGCATTTGTTACAAGTTCATTACCCTCAATTTCTTTTACAATAGTGTCGTATATAAATTCAAGTTTATTGTTTTTAAATGCGCGTTCTTGAACTATTTTATCTGCTCTTAATTCATTTCTTCTGTGTATTAAATATACTTTATTAGCAAATCTGGTTAAATACATTGCTTCTTCAACTGCAGCGTTGCCACCGCCAACGACAGCAACTGTTTTATCCTTATAAAATGCGCCATCACAAACAGCACAATAACTTACACCTCTACCTAAAAATTCTTTTTCACCGCTAACTCCAAGTTTTTTAGCTTGTGCGCCTGTTGCAATAATTACGGCTTTGGATGTAAATTCTCCGTTTAAAGTTGTTATTGTTTTAATATCTGAGGTTAAATCAACGCTTTGTATTTCTTCCATAGGATATTTATCAATTCCGAACATATCAGCATGCTCTTCAAATTTTTCCATCAAATCATATCCGCCGATTTTTGAAAAGCCCGGATAATTTTCTAATTCAAGGTAATTACTTGGTTGTCCACCGAACATGCTAATATCAATAATTGCGACTTTTGCTGCGCTTCTGGCTGCATATATTGCAGCGCTTAATCCTGCAGGTCCTCCACCCAAAATAATGATGTCATAGTTTTTATTTTCCATTGTAAACTCCTCAATATAGTCCTGTTCCTAAAACTTTTTTGCCTTGTATTTCATATACTGCTGTTTTTACTTCTTCATATTTTCTTCTGTATTCATCATAACGAATTGTTTTTATGGTCAATTCGTTTTTTCCGATGAATGAATCTCCGTTAAGTGTTAACCTAACAGTATCTTTTATGTTTGTACTTCCTTCTTTTTCATAGTGAGTAAATGTTATTTCACTATCTGTAACATCCTCAAGATATATTTCTGCAACTGCTGCCGTTACAGGGTTTCTTAATTCTATGACGTTACCACTGCGTCGTAAGTTCCACAAATCTACACTTGTTTTTGCAAAAGTTTTTGGGCTGTTTGTTGATATCTGTGTGGATTGTACACTCCAAGTGCCGAAAAACTGTTTCGGCACTGCGTTAATTTTTGAAATTCCCGCTTTTAAAACTAAATTGTCTTGTGCTGAAACAGTTATCGAACTTACTAATAATAATATTAAAAATAATATAATTATTTTTTTCATTATTTTATTGTTTTGCCATTTTTTCTTGAAGTGTTTTAGCTGATTCTTCATATCCGGCTCTGCCCATTAAAGCATAAGTATAATTTTTAGCTTGTTCCACACCTGGTTGATTGAATGTATTAATATTATACAATTCGCCGGCAATTGCAGTTTGAACTTCTAACATATATAGCAATTGAGCAATGTTATAAGCATCAACTTTTGGTAATGAAATTGTAACTGTCGGACGTTTGTAATCAGATAATGCAACTCTTGTAGAATCTGCTTCTGCGTTAATTAACTGATTAATAGTTTTTCCGCCTAAGTATCCTATACCTGTATATTCAAAAATATGAGGAATTTCTAATGTATTATCAAATTCTTCAACTCTAATAAAATTAATAACTTTATCATTAGGACCTTCATTGTATAACTGAATTTGAGAGTGTTGGTCAGTTGCCCCAAGAGCTTTGATTGGTGTAGGACCACAGTTAACTTTTTTACCTTTATTGTTAACTTCTTTACCTAAAGATTCAGCCCACAATTGAACGTACCAGTCTGAAACATATTTTAATCTGCTTGAATATGGCATCATTACAGATAAATTTTTATCTTTTTTAGTATCCATCAAGTAATGAATTAAGGCATTTTGTGCGGCAATATTGTTATGAATGTCTGTATTTTTTAATGCCAAATCCATATCTTTTACGCCGTTAATCATTTCATCAATATTTATGCCTACCAAAGCAAATGGTAATAAGCCAACAGCTGAAAATACTGAGAAACGTCCGCCAACGTCATCAGGTACAACAAATGTTTTATAGCCTTCTTGATCTGCAAGTTGTCTTAAGATACCTGTTTTTTGGTCTGTTGTTGCAACAATATTTTTTCTGTATTCATCACCTAATTGTTGTTCCATTAGGTTTTTGATTATCATATATTGTGACATTGTTTCTGCTGTTGAACCTGATTTTGTAATAACATTTACAAGAGTTCTTTTTAAATCAATTACTTGTAACAAGCCTGTCATTTGATCAGGGTCGATATTATCTAAGAAGAAAATTCTTGGCATGCCATTTCTTTGTTCAGGTGTCAATAAATTCCAATATGGTTTTAATAATGCTTCAGTAACGGCAATTCCTCCTAATGCTGAACCACCTATACCTAAAATTAATACATTGTCGTATTTACCTTGTACCATTGCGGCAAATTCTTTTACATACCAAACGGTTTCTTCGTTGTAACCCAAGTTCATCCATTGTAGCCATTGACCATTTTTGTCTTTTCTTTGGTTTAAATCTTTGATAATTTTTTCAATGTCATTTTTGTAGTTTGAAAATTCTTTTTCGATGTTTAAACCGTGGTCTTTGCCGATAACTTTAGCATCAACGTTGTTGTAATTAAGCGTAATCATTCGTGATTTCCCTTCTCCGTGCTTATGTACTATCCCTTAATATCAAAAAATAACATGCACAAATATGTGCATAGTTTTATTATATTAGTTAAACAAATAAATTAAACAATTTATAAAGCAAATGTAACAAAACTTTGTTAATCAAATGTTTTTTTGAATTTGTTGTATGATTTAATTTTTCCTTGCTCTTTATATAATTTAACAAAATTTTGCTGTGATTGTTGATAGTTTAAAATAGTAATTTCTATTGATTTATTTAGTAATACAAAAAATATAGGAAGCGATACAACAACTGTAACAACCATTATTATTACTTGGTTTATAAATTTAATCCTTTCTCGCATTGCTTTTTGTTTTTTTAGAGTTGTATCTTCTTCTTTTAAAAGTCTGTTTATTACTTTTTTTCTTTCTCTGATTGAAAGATTATCAATAAAGTCTATATTCTCAGGTTCTATGTATATAATATATTTCTTTTCACCAAGTTTTAATTTAAGTTTTTCATCTTGCTTATTTTGTGTTTCACTTTCTGTTTCATTGTTTTCTATTGATTGAACAAAATTGTCTATATCTAAAGAGGAATCTTCTTCGCTATTATTTGGTACTAATTGGTTTGAACCGTCAAGAACTTCTGCTGATGGAGTATAATCAACACCATCTTCTGACATGTGCTGTTGCAGTTGAGCTTGAAGGGATTCAATATCAATGTTATCATCGAATTCTATTTCTTCATTTTCTTCTTCTAAGTCAATAGCTTTTTTTTGATTGTTTTCGTCCATGTGAAACGTTACCTCTTTTTTATGTTTGTGGTAAACTGTATTTATTATAATTTATTTGTGCATAATTATCAATAATCAATATAGATGAAAGTTTTATTATGAATATAAATAAGCAGAAATTGATTGAATATATAGAGAATTTAAAAGATGTAAGCGTTTTAGTTATTGGTGATTTAGCCATTGATGAAATGATATACGGAGATACGGAAAGAATTTCAAGAGAAGCGCCTGTTCTTATTTTGCAGCATACGGAAACAAAAATTTTATTAGGTGCTGCTTCAAATGCCGCTAATAATGCTTCTTCAATTAATAGTGGTAAGGTCAGCGTTATTGGTGTTGTTGGTGATGATTATCAGGCAGAACAATTAAAAGCTGCTTTTAAATCTTCCAATATAGATTGCAGTGGATTAGTTATCGAAAGTGGAAGAAAAACTGTTACTAAAACAAGAATATCAGGTGCTTGTTCTCAGTCGATTACTCAACAGATTGTGAGAATTGACAGGCAGACAAAAGCTCCAATAACTAGGCAGACCGAGGATTTAATTATAGAAAAAATTCATAATTTAGTTCCTAAACATGACGCAATAATACTCTCAGATTACCATATTGGTGTGTTAACGCAAAGAATTATTGATGAAGCTGTTGAAACGGCTCATAGGTACAATAAGGTTATAGTTGTTGATGCTCAAAAAGATTTGAATAAATATAAAAATGTTACTTCATTGACTCCAAATCTTCCTGATACGCAGAAATATGTTGGGTATGAATTATCTTCTCAGGATATGATTGTTAATGCTGGAAAGCAGATTGTTGAACAAATCAACTCTAAAGCTATTTTAATAACTTGTGGGGCGCAGGGTATGGTTTCAGTTTCAAATGATGGACAATTTGATATAATACCTGTTTTTAACAGGGCAAGAGTTTTTGATGTGACAGGTGCAGGTGATACGGTTACTGCTTTGTATTCAATGGGGCTTGCTGTTGGTGCTGAGCCTGTTTATGCTGCCGTAATCGGTAATTTGGCTGCAAGTATTGTTGTAAAACAGTTTGGATGTGCAGTTACGACTATTGATGAATTAATTCAAACGCTCAATAATTTAGATATATAAGGAGATATTTATGAAATTTAATTTTGATGAATTAAAAAACTCATTGGCTGATATTAAGCCTGTTGATTGGATTATTGTTGTAGGTATTGCAATCGCTTTAATTGTCGGCATTATTACTTTTACTCATTTTAGAGGAACGGCTGATAAACAAATAGAAGCACAAACTACTATTGGTTTTCAGGTATTTTTAAGAGGGGTTACTCTAACAGGTACTGAATCACCAATTAATCCCGGTGATAAGACATTTATTACCATAAGAAATGTTCCTTATACTGATTTAAAAGTTTTAGATGCAAAAATTGATACCAAAAAAACTGTTTTGCAAAATCCGAGAGGTGGCAAAGACATGTTTGTTTTGGTTGATGACGCTTCTCAAGCATTTTTATATGATATGATTGTTACTCTGGTTGATGAAAATGCAAAGATTACAAAAGATGGAGCTGTTGTCGGTGGTAATAAGATAAAAATAGGATTGCCTGTTACGTTAGAAGGTCCAAGTTACAAGTTAAACGGTACTGTTTCAGATGTTAGAATTCTTCAACCTCAAGTACAGCAGCAACAACAAACTTATGGTCAAAATGCACCTTCTAATCAAACGCAACAGCCTAAACCCGATGTGAATAAGCAAGAACAAAATATGGGCTAGTATTTATGTTAAATAAACTCTTTGAATTTTCGCAAAGTAAGACAGATTATTTATATAACAATAGTTTAATTTTAAAAAACATTGATTTGCTGATATTGATTTCAATATTAGCAGTCTTTGTTTTTTCTGTTTTTGCGCAATCTGAAACAATAGGTATTTTTGCTATAATGTCTTCAATGTTGACATTTGTCAATCTTATTGTGAGAAAAGGTGATAAAGTTGAGTTGAATAAATTTGAACTATTTTTGTTGGCATATTTTATGTTTGTTGTAATTAGTCTTTTTGGTTCTTCTCTATTCTTGCTGAGTTTAAAAGGTTTTGTTAAAATTTTAATTTACTTTGGTTTTTATCTTTCTGTTGTTCAGTATTTAAAAAATAATTCCGATAAAATTTGGTTAATTGTGACAACAGTTGCTTGCTGTGTTTCTTTTGAAGCTTTTCAAGGTTTTATTCAAACATTTGTTCGTCCGGAAGCAATTTCAACATGGCAGGATACTTCGTATTTGAATCCTGAGGAGGTTATAAACAGAGTTTATGGCACATTAAAGCCATATAATCCAAATTTATTTGGTGGATATTTAGTTGCTGCTTTACCGTCGTTAATTGCTGTTTTCTTGGGAAAATTTTTACAAAAAAATACGTTACTTTCTGTTGTATTTGGTTGTTTTTCTTTGTTGTCATTATATGTATTATTTCAAACAGGTTGTAGAGGTGCTTATTTAGGACTTTTTGGTATAATTTTAATTTTTGTTTGCATATTATATCATTTTTTTGCGGAAAAGTATAAGAAAATTTATTTGTCAGTTGTTGGATTTTTCTCTTTATTAGTTTTTTCAATTTTGATGTCCGTTTCATCTTTAAGGGCAAGAATTTTTTCTATATTTGCAATGAGGACTGACAGTTCAAATTCTTTCAGATTTAACGTATATAATTCTTGTATTCAGATGTTTAAGGATAATTGGCTGTTTGGTATAGGGCTTGGTAACAATAATTTTAGGGAAATTTACGGTCTTTATATGAAAACAGGTTTTGATGCCTTAAGTGCTTATAATATCTATCTTGAAACAGCTGTGGAAAGTGGTGTATTTGCTTTAATTACTTATTTAGTATTTTTAATTTTAGTAATAAAATCTGCATATTCGTATATATCTTCAAATGAGTATTCCTTAGATGTTATATGTGTAATAGCGGCGTTAGCATCAATTATTGGTTTAATGATTCATGGTGTTGTTGATACTGTTTTCTTTAGACCGCAAATTCAATTTATTTTTTGGACAATGGTCGCTATAATTAGAATTAAAACTGCAAAAGAAATTAATTAAGAAAATCGTGATATTTTTCTGTTTCTTTGTTGTTTCTTAATTTTTTTATAGCTAAGTCTTCAATCTGTCTGATACGTTCTTTAGAAAATCCTAAAATTTTGCCGAGTTCTTCTAAAGTTTTGGGCTTTGTTCCGTCAAGTCCAAATCTGTATTGTAATATTTTTCGTTCTCTTTCATCAAGATTTTCCAATAAATGTGGAATACTTTCGTATAAATTTCCTTTTAGTGCTTGTTCTTCAGGAGATTTAAAACTATTGTCTGAAATATAATCCTGAATATTTAAATCTTCTGTTACAGGTGTATCAAGACTTATTGGCTCATTTATAATAGCTTTTTTGATACCTTGTAATCTGCGCAGACTTATATCCATCTTTAGAGCAATTTCTTTTTCTGTTGGTTCTCTGTTAAGTTCAAATGATAGGTCGAGAATGGCTTTTTTGTATTTTCTTATTTTGTCTGCCATGTGGACAGGTATTCTTATTGCTCTAGAGTTATTTGAAATTGCTCTTATAATTGTTTGTTTAATCCACCATGTTGCATAAGTAGAAAATTTGAAAGATTTTGTATAATCAAATTTTTCTGCTGCCCTAATGAGTCCAACAGAACCTTCCTGAACTAAATCTAAAAATAATACGCCTTGTCCTACATATTTTTTTGCTATACTTATGACAAGGCGTAGATTTGCTTGTACAAGTGCTTTTTTCGCTTTTAGTGCATCCTCATATTTTCCCTCTTTTATTATTTTACCCAAGGTTTGTTCTTCCTTAGATGATAATAATTTTGTTTTTCCCACATCTTTTAAGTACATTTGAAGTAAATCATCTTCTTTTGATATGCAGCTAAATGTTTTTGGTTCTTGTTCCTGTTCTTGTTCATCATTTTCAAACAAATCTAATTCATAGCATTTTTCGTCCAAGTCAAATGACTTGTGTTGTAAATTACTCATAATAAAAATCCTCATATCTTCCTAACATTTTTATAGACGAAGAAATGAAGATTTTGTTTCAATTATGTTTGTTATTTATCATATTTTGGCGGAGGTTCTTTTGTTTGTGCCATTTCTGCGATAATACTACTTGGAAATGAGTGAATAGATTTGTTAAGTTTATCTACACAAATATTATAAAAATCTACTTTTTCTTGAAAATTTTGTTCAATTTCTACAAATTTTTGTAAGTTAGATTGAAATCCTGCATTTTTTCCTAATTCCGGATATTTGTCGAAAGCGTTTAAAAATAATTTAATTTTTTTATCTAACTCTGCTTGTTTTTGGTATCTTGCAGGTGCATTTACTATTTTGGGCTTGATTTCTGTAACTTCGTGTCTTAGTGCTAAAATATCTTTTATTAAAGTTGAATCTTTAGTCATAGTATCTTGGCAAAAACTAACAATATCAAGTAATGCAAGATTTTTCTTAATAATCATTGCATCTAATGCTGCCATTGAACGCAATATATTATCTTTGTTAACAAGTAAATCATGATTTAACTTAAACATATAGCCTAAAGAGCCAAGTATTAAAAGTATTAAAATTAAAAATATCATAAAAACCTCTATTCTCCTGCCAATAAAATTGTTATGTCGCTGGACATGCAATATGATTTGTCAGGATTATATACAAATTGAATATTATCAAGTTCTGGAGCTTTTCTTTTTAGCCAATTTAAAAAATTGTTAGAAACTGATATATCGTGTGCAATAAATTGAGAATGAGGAAGTTTTGACGGTCCAAAACAATTTACATTATATCCTAATTCTTCAATTTTGCTTTTTAAGTTATTTGCAGTATCTTCTTTTGATTTTGAATATCTTATTCCAACATTGTATAATTTGTCGTTATCTGTGTATTTGTTGCGGTATATCATTTTATTAATCATATCTTGAGTTTTTTCAGGATCTAAAATCCAGTAACTTATGTATCCGTGCTTATTCGGAGCTCCTGGTAATGTTGCAAACTCAATTTTATCTGTGTCTAAATGTTTTGACATAGCTGCAAAATGAGATATTTCATAAAATGACATATCTGTTTTTATATATGTCGTAACAGCATCTAAAATTTCAGGAAGTTTTGCTAAAGTTTGTGGGCGTTGGAGTTTTTCTAAAAGTGCCTTTAAGAAAAATTGTTGTCTTTGTGTTCTTCCAATATCACCCAATCCATCTTTTCTAAAGCGTAAATATCCGACAGCGTTGTGCCCGTCTAATATGTTTAATCCTTTTGTTAAATTAACGTGCAAGTTTCCTGAATAATCATCGTAGAACATGTTTTTTTCAACATAAATAGGAATACCGCCAATTGAATCCACAATATTAGCAACAGCACTATCGTGGACCATAACATAGTGGTGAATTTTTATACCCAGTGTTTTTTCTAATGTTCTTTTTGTCATATCAATTCCGCCAATTGCGTGAGCTGAATTGATTTTTTGAATACCATAATCGCCAGGTAAATATACTTTGCTATCACGCGGTACTGATATAGCATTAATTGATTTAGATTTTGGATCTATATTTAAAATAATAATTGTATCTGTTCTTGAGCCTCTCCAAGGGTCAGTTTTTGAACCATTATCATCTACACCTACAAGCAATATATTTTGTCTTTTTTGTGTAAATGGCATAGAAAATGAAACATGTTGTTTATTTTCAGGTGCTTTCGGCAATATAAGAAGCATTTTTGTTATAAATGAGTCTTCGCCAAAAGTTTGTGTTATTGCTGTTTTGTTTTCTGATGCTATTAAAAGTATTAAAATTATTGCACAAAAAACAATAACAATTCCAAATAATGTTTTTGCAAAGTTTGACGTATCTTCTTTTTCAGCTTTTAAGTGCTTTAAAAATACACTATATTCTTCATTAAGCTTATTTTCTTCTTGCTCTATTTTTTCTTCTATGTCAGCCATAATATTTATATTTCTTATTATATCCTCTAATACAAATATTATAGTTTAGTAAAAAACTAAAATCAATTAAATTTAAACTTATTTAAATTCTTTTTGATATGCCCAAGCCGAGTGATTATGAATACTTTCCATTGACTCACATTCTACTTCAAATTCTTTTATTATAGGATTTTGTCTTAGTTTGATAATTACATCACGCAGTACATCTTCAACAAATTTAGGGTTGTTGTATGCTTTTTCCGTTACAAATTTTTCATCTTCGCGTTTCAGAATTGAATATATAGAGCAAGATGCACAATTTTCAATCTCTTGTATTAAGTCTTCAATCCATATATGCTCATTTCTGTCATAAGATATATTAACCGACACAATTGTACGTTGATTGTGCGCTCCGTATTCCGAAATTTCCTTTGAACAAGGGCATAGTGTTGTGACAGGTACTTTTACTCCAAGAACAAATTTATAATTTTCTGCCTCACTTTTATAATTAGATAATATACTTTTAAATGAGCATTCATAGCACATAGGTGATTTATTGCCTGATACAGGAGCAAATTTTTCGATAAAATACTTAAATTGTAGTGTTAATTCACCGCTTTGGGCTGATAATTTTTCTACAATAGATTGAATGCAACCTTTCAAATCCGAGCCTAGCATGTCTTTATTTTGCCATTCAGTCAATACTTCGACAAAACGTGACATGTGAGTCCCTTTATATTGATTGGGCAATGATACAGAAACTCCCGCTATCGCATTAACAACTTGATTAGAATTGTTTTTGCGTCGTATATTTAGCGGAATATCAAAATTTTTAATGCCGACCTTTTGTATATCAATGCCTCTTGAATCAAATTCATTTTGAACATCTTTCATTTTAGTCTTTAATTAATTCCATTCCCCCGCCTTCGTTTTTTTCAAGTGCGGTCAAAAGTTTTAGTGCTGCCTCTTTTTGAGTCTTTTTCGGTGCTACTCTTAGCAATTCAATTGCCTTAATAACCATCGGGTCATTATCATACCAACGTCTTCCTTTTCCGTGGTATTCACACATAATGTCGTAAATCTTATCAATTACATCAGCTGCAACTTGCTCTTGCAATTGAATTACAAATTCAGCTGCTGCATCTTTTTTATCTCCCGGTGCTAATCTTAGTAATTCTAAAGCTTCTTTTAATACGGGATCTTTGTCATACCAACGTCTTTGCTGTGGTTTCTTTTCTTCCATTTATACCTCAAAATTTTTTGTATAATATAAATATACCACAAATTTAAAAATAATACACAAATTATATAAAAACTGTTTTTTTTGTTATAATATAAAAAAATAAAGGAGTAAGCATGAAATTATTATTATTAAACGGTCCAAATTTAAACTTATTAGGTTCTAGAGAACCTCAACATTATGGAGATTTAACTCTTACAGATATAGAAATTCACTTAACAGATGCGGCAAAGAAACGAAATGTAGAGCTAACTTGCAGACAAACCAATCATGAAGGTGTGTTAATTGATGAAATTCAATTTGCTAATGGTACTTTTGATGGTGTTATTTTGAATGCAGGCGGATATACGCATACAAGTGTTGCTTTACGAGATGCTATTGCTGCAACTACCATTCCGGTTGTTGAAATTCATATTTCTAATATTCAAGCAAGAGAGGATTTTCGTCATAAATCTTTAATTGCACCTGTTTGTATCGGACAAATTAGTGGTTTTGGTTCATATTCTTATTATTTAGGCTTAGATGCATTGATTAATTATATTGAAGAAATAAATAAAGACAATATGATTTCTGATAATAATTAAAATTTTAAATTATTATTTAAATATTTAAAAACATAAAATCCGCTACTATAATATTAGCGGATTTTTATGTTTACTATTAATAATATTAATCTATATTGATTGGTTCTCTTTGTATATTGTCAATGGCTTCTCTGGCTGTAAATACCAACCAGTCCGGAATATTATCTATTGTGCAAAGCTGTCTTAGAACATCAATTGTTCTTTTGAATACTCTTACAATATCACCTTCTCCAACTTCTACTTCTTCTATTAATGAATCCCATTCTGCACCGTTTACCCACATTTCAATTAATGGTGCAAAAAATGAATTTATGTACATTGGTTCTTCAACGTGATTATTTTTTTGTACTCTATCGACCTTTTTTCTAATGTTTCTTATTAAATTTAGAGTTTTTCTCACCTTTGGTGATAGAGGAATTTGTGCGTAATTATCCATTCTTGTTTCTTCTGTTGCAATAGAGCAAATTACTGCAGCCAGTTCTGCCGGGGACAGTCCTTCTAAAACATTTGAGAAAAATATTTCAGCATAATAAAGTTCATTTTCGGCTCTTATTTGTGACACAGTTATACCTTTTTCGGTCGGATAATCATCTTTAATGTAACCCATTTCAATTAGTGCCGCTCTATGGTTTAAAAAATTATTCCAAAAATAATCTTTTTGAATTTCTATTTCTTTTTCTAATTTTCTTTGTTTAGTTTCGTACCGTTCTAATATTTCAAGATTTTTAGCGTGTTTTTTATATAATTTGCACTGGTCACAGTTACATTCCTGCATCTTATGAAGCATATCTTTTGTTGCTTTTTCAAATGCTAAAAAGTCAGGTGGTAGTGGTCTGTTTTTGTTTTTTTCTTGTTTTCTAACTGTTTTACAAGTTTGTCTGTTAGTTACATATTTGTTCTTTAGTACTATATAGTTAATTAAATCTTTATTTGTTAGTCCGCAGTAGCATTTAAAGGAATTCATTTCATCAATTTCTGCTTGATTTTTTTCACGCAGCATTAATAATGGAGCAAGTCTTGTATTTGATGAAAAATATCCAAAACTTTTTAAAATTAGCTGTTTTGCTTCATCTATATTAAATCTTTGAAGTAAATTTAATACCATAGAATATCTTGGAGAAAATCTACTTTCAAGTGCGTTTGCTCCTGATAATACTAAATCTGCGACGTCTTGTGGACTTTGATGAGGAGTACCGACAATTGTAACATAGCCTATTTCATCCATTCCTCGGCGTCCTGCACGGCCTGACATTTGCAAAAATTCGCTGGCTGTGAGCATTCTATGACCGCTGTCAGTTCTTTTTGAAATTGCGCTTATTACTGTTGAACGTGCAGGCATATTTATTCCTGCTGCAAGGGTTTCTGTTGCAAAAACTACTTTTATCAATCCTTCTTGAAATAGTTTTTCAACTAATACTTTCCATCCCGGAAGCAAGCCGGCATGATGAGAGGCTACACCACATAATAAATATTCAAGATGTTTATTTTTTGCTAAATAGTAGTTCTCTGCTATATATTCATCAACTATTTGTTGAATTTTTGCCTGCTCTTCTTTTGTTACAAGACACAAATTGGCGCATTTTTCCATTTGCTCATCACATTTTTTACGAGAAAATGTAAAATATATTGCAGGTAACATGTCTTGTTCAGCAAGATTTCTAACGACATTCCTTACAGGACTTTGAGTTTTTTTATTTTTGTTTCTACCCCAAGGTTTTGGTTCAGGTTTTATTTTATTGTTTAAAGCCCCTGAAGGTGTCAAAAGAGGTAGTAGTTTGTATGGTTGAGAAGAATCATAGTAATAAAATCTTAACGGAACAGGTCTAAAATCTGTATTTACAAGTTTACAAGTCGGGTGAACCGAATTAATCCAATCTGTTAATTGGTCACAATTTGCAACTGTTGCTGATAATGCAATTATTTGAACATTTGTCGGACAGTAGATAATACTTTCTTCCCAAACTGTTCCTCTGTCTTCATCATTCATATAGTGAACTTCATCAAGAACAACGTATCTTACGTCTTTTAAATTTTCTGCAACCGAACCTAAATTTGTGCCATAAAGCATGTTTCGGAATACTTCTGTTGTCATTACAACTATTTGAGCGTTTCTGTTTATTGAGGTGTCACCTGTAAGAAGTCCAACTTTTTCATACCCGTACTTATTTCCGAAATCATTATATTTTTGGTTAGAAAGCGCTTTTAGTGGTGTTGTATAAAAAATTCTTACATTATTTTCAAGTGCTTTGTGTATTGCATGTTGCGCAATAACTGTTTTACCGGCACCTGTTGGTGCGCAAACAACAACACTTTCTCCGTTATTTATTATTTCACATGCTTCTTTTTGAAAATCATCCAGTTCAAATGGAAATCCGTATGACATATTTCTTCCCCTATCCTTAATATAATAATAGCAGATTTAATATTGTATGTCATAATTTAACATATTAGTTACAAATCTCTGAAACTGCACTTTTGAATATTAAAATTTAGATCTGTAAATTCTCGTATCAAAGCTTTATCTGTGCCTTTAAAAAATGTGCAAAATCTTACCTTTTCTCCATTTTTTAGGACAAAATAAAAAACAGTAGAATACAGTGTATATTTAAGAGGTTTTAATATTCCATAGTTATATTTTATATATACAAGATTATCAAATGGAATGATTTGATTTTCTATTCTAAAATATCTGTCAAAGAAGTTTACATAAATTTTTTTTGACCTTTTAAATACATCAAATACTGGTGCTAAAAAGAAGAAAAAAAGTAATAAAGCTAATTTTATAAAATAATATTTATCGTAGTTTGCATTGATAAGCTCATCAATAAACATGTAAACAAAAAACAATCCAATTATGAATAGAAGTGTTCCGATAGAGATAGCATATCCTTTCCAAAATCCGTTTGGAAAAAATAATTCTTCATTTTCTTTTTGAATAATTGTTGCCATTTTATTAATCTCCAAAATTTTAGATGAATTATTAATACTTTATAAATCTTTAACTTTGCAAGTTTTTACGATAAAATTAAGCTCTTTTAATGACTTAATTACAGAAGTTTCATGTCCTCTAAAATATGCAAAAAATCTGATTCTTTCTCCAGACTTCATAACAAAGTAAAAAACTGTTGAAAATATTGAATATTTATGTGGTTTTAAAAAACCGTAATTATATTTTATTGATGAAATTTCGTTAAAAGGTATTATTTTGTTTTTAATTCTGAAATACCCACCAAGTCTGTTTACATATACAATATCAGCCTGCGCAATAAAAATAGGTGTTGGTATAAAAATAAGTGCGAGAATTGGCATTATTAAAATAGCAACATCATTAAATGGGACACCGTTTATTAATGTCCAAACGATTTCAAGTCCTGCAACAAGCATTATTAATGAGGTAATAATCCAGCAAACCAGAAAAAATTTTGTCGGGCAGAATAATTTTTCGTTTTTTTTATCTATAGTTGTATTTTTGTATTGCATGTTTAATAAAAAAGACCAACATAAGTTGGTCTTTGATTTTCTATATTTTGTCAAATCCTGTATATGGTCTTAAAACTTCAGGAATAATAATAGTTCCATCTTCTTGTTGGAAGTTTTCAATAATTGCTGCAACTGTTCTTCCAACTGCAAGTCCTGAACCGTTAATTGTGTGAACAAATCTTGTTTTTCCTGTTGCTTTATCTTTATATCTGATATTTGCGCGTCTTGCCTGATAATCACCAAAGTTTGAACAACTTGAGATTTCTTTGTATGTATTGTATGAAGGCATCCAAACTTCCAAATCCCAGCATTTATTTGCAGAAAAACCTATATCTCCTGATGAGAGAGCTACACGTCTAAAAGGAAGATTTAATTTTTTTAACATGTCTTCTGCATCTTCAGTTAGTTTTTCGTGTTCTTCAGGGCTTGTTTCAGGTGTACACAATTTTACAAGTTCTACTTTATTAAATTGGTGTACTCTTATAAGTCCTCTTGTATCTTTTCCTGCTGAACCGGCTTCACGTCTAAAGCATGGTGTATAAGCCGTCATATATTTTGGTAAATCATCTTCTGATAAAATTTCATTTGAATATATATTTGTAACAGGAACTTCTGCTGTTGGTATAAGATATAAGTCTTCATCTACACACTTATACATGTCATCTTTAAATTTTGGTAATTGACCTGTTCCCGTCATTGTTGCGGCATTTGCCATAAATGGAGGTAAAATTTCTTCATAGCCTTGTTTTTCGGTATGTTCATTTAAGAAGAAATTAATAACTGCACGTTCAAGTCTTGCACCTTTGCCTCTATACAAAGTAAATCTTGATTGGGATAGTTTAACACCTCTTTCAAAATCAACTATATTTTTTTCTTCACATAAGTCCCAGTGTGCTTTAAATTCGAAATTGAATTTTGTTGGTTCGCCCCATTTTGAAACTTCAACATTATCTGCATCTGATGCTCCGATTGGTGTTGTTTCATCCGGAATGTTTGGAGTTCTTAAAAGCATATCTCTTTGTTTTTCGTCTAATTCTACCTGTTTTTCTTCCAATGATTTTATTTCATCACCGAGTAAACGAACTTCTTCTTGAATTGAATCTGTATTTTCGCCATTTTTTTTCATTAAGCCTATTTTTTGTGATTCATTTTTTCTTTTTGCTCTTAATTCATCCGCTTTTGTTTGTATTTGTCTGCGTTCTTCATCTACTTCAAGTATCGCATCAATTGATAATTCCGGATTACGTCTTTTTAACAACTCGTTAACTTTTTCAGGATTTTCTCTAATCATTTTAATATCTAACATAAAAACCTTCTTTCTACTTACATATAATTTATAAAAAATGCATTTAATAATCAATATGTTATTACCTAATGTGAATTTCATACATTTAAATGACTACAAATTACTTGAAATATAAGATAATTTTACTGTAATGAGAAAAACATAAAACATACACTAATTGGTTGATAACAAACATGTAAAATACATGGATAATATTAGTGTAATGGGAGAAAAGGTAATATGCTAAACGGGATTAACAGTAACGATAATAATGAATTAATAAATTCCAGATTGAACGGTCAAAGCGGCGTTGGAAGTGTTGTTACAAATCCGATTGGTAATAATAATCCATATACAAAGGATGCAAAGTATAACTTTGTGGATATAAGTTCGATTTCTAATGATGCATATTTTCTTTATCAACGCGAAATTGATATCAAAAAATTTACAGAGCTTGCTATGGCAGAAATGGATGATACTTCCTACAATGATAGAGTTGAGGAACTGTTTTCAAAAGGTGTAGTTGATCCTTTTATGGTTGAAGATTATGATTTGTTAGCTGATGACATGCTAAAAGATAATGAATTGAGAAAACAGCTTGAATTTAACACGTTATAATATATAATATAGTGTATGCCTGATGTTGATGCACAATCACATATTCTTTCATCAAATGAAGATACAAGCGGAGATTTGGCTATTGTTGCCAAGAAATTATATGATGAAAAAAAATATGAGCAGGCTTTAAAAATTTATTCTGATATGCTTTTGTATTCTTCCGATTCTGACCTTTATGTCAAAATGGGTAATTGTTTTGATAAAATGGGTAAAGGTCAGACTGCAATTGAGTATTGGGATAAGGCAATTGAAGTTGATTCTATGAATTCAAATGCCTATATTAATTTTGGAAACTATTATTACAAAAAAAATCAAATTGAAAAAGCGATTGGTTATTGGCTTGCATCACTTATTCCCATGCCTGAAGAGCCTACTTCTAATTTAAATCTCGCTGTTGCATATACATTAAAAGAAATGCACATGGAAGCTTTTCTTTATTACGAAAGATATTTAAAATTTGCTCAGGATAAGAACTCCAATAAATATTTGTCAATTCAAAAAAAAATTGAGCGTGATAAAAAATTAGGAAATGATTACTTAAAATTGGGTTTTCAATATCAGTCGAACGGGGATTCAATTTCAGCCTTAAAATGCTATAAACGTGCAGCAGTTTATTGTCCCGTTTTTTCGAAAATCTATCTAAATATAGGTTCTTTATACTATGCTGATAAGAACTATGAAGAAGCTGTTAAATACTGGACTAACGCTTTATATATAGATTCAAATTACCCAAAAATTATTAATAATCTTGCAATTTCTTATGATATGATGCAAAAATATGATTATGCCTATTGTTATTACTCTCGTTATTCCAAGTTTGTAGCAAATAAACAGGCGGAAATTGATAAAATAACGGCAAGATGTCATAAAATAAAGCCGTTTTTAAATGCTAATCCATATTTAATTAATAACCATTTAGAAATTGCCGAGGATGCTTTTTCTAATTGTGATTATAAAAGAGCTTTAAACGAGTATAAAAATTATGTAATTCTTAATCCAGAAGCTCAAGAAGATTATATAAAACTAATTATTAAAATTGAGAATTATCTTAATCCTGATAAAGGTATGATTGAAAGTTGTTTGTTTAATGGTAGAAAATTACTGGCAAATAATTCAAATTATGAAGAGGCTAAATCATATTTTGCGAGAGTGATGGTTCTTGCGGACAGTTCATCTCAAGAGTATAAGGAGGCGAAAGGTTTATTAACTTTATGTTTACAACACTAATTGTAAAATTTAATCATTATTTTAAAAAATTTAAAAAAATTTTTTACTCAAAAATATTAAGAAGACATTATTATAGGGTAGGACATTGCAAGTGTTGTGGAGAATGTTGCCGGCATATATATGTAAAGCATGGTAAATATGTGATAAAAGATGAAAAAGTTTTTGAAAAATTGCAATTTTTGCACAGGTTTTATACATACTTAAAAGTAATAGGAAAAGATGAAACAGGTTTAATTTTTTCTTGTACTATGCAAGATTCTGTCACAAAAAAATGTAAAATTCACAAAAATCGTCCGGGAATATGCAGACGTTATCCTCAAGAAGAATTATTTATGATGGGTGGCTCTCTTTCAGAAGGCTGCGGATATAGATTAGAACCGATAATTAAATTTGATGAAGTTCTTGAAAATATAATGAAAAAATCTTAATCATTTGACATGCTTTAAAAATTATAGTCTAATGTACTTATTATACTTGGGTGGGATTATGTACATAAAGCAACTTGAAATTGATAATTTTAAGTCTTTTGCCCGAAAAGTTGATATACCGCTATTAGAAGGATTTACAACAATATCAGGTCCGAACGGATCCGGCAAAAGTAACATAATAGATAGTATTTTGTTTGCTTTAGGGTTGGCAACAACTCGTAGTTTACGTGCAGAAAAAGTTGCACATCTTATTTCTACTTATACAAATAAAAATGAAGCAGCTGTTAAAGTTACTTTTTCAGGATTAGATAACAATGAACCCGATTTTTCTGTTGCAAGGCGCTTAAAAAAAGCATCAAACGGTTCTTACTTAAGTACATATTATTTAAATGGGAGTGTTGCTACTCTAACTGATATACATTCATTATTAGAAAAATATAATATAACACCAAACAGTTATAATGTCATAATGCAATTGGACGTTATGAGTATTACTAATTGTACTTCGGGAGAAAGAAGAAAAATTGTTGACGAAATTGCAGGTGTTGCAGATTTTGACAGAAGAATAGAACAAGCAAATAAAGAACTCGATACGGTAGAAGGTCGTGTGGAAAAAACTAACTTTATTCTTGCTGAAGTTGAAGGTAGATTACAGCAGTTAGAGGAAGAAAAAGAAGTTGCTTTAAAATATCAAAAATATAAAGAAGAAAAAATAAATTATGAAAGTCAAATTAATGCCGTAAGATTTTTCGACATTAAGCGGAACTTGGAAAAAGCTCATGAAAATATATTAGAATTTGGTAAAAAGAAAAAAGAAGCAGAAATTGAATTAACAGATACTTCTGAAAAGCTGTCATTAATAAAAGAAAAGTATGAACAACTTGCAAAAGAAGTAAAAGAAAAAGGTGAAGACAAACAAATTGAGCTTAAAAAGCAGGCAGAAGAAATAAAAGGTGCAATAGATAGAAAAAATAATGCTATAATTTATGCAGAAAAACAAATTACTGATGGTTTAAAATCTATTGAAAATGCAAAGAACGGTATTGAAAATCAAAAGAAAAAAATAGAAGATACAAAGTTAAAAATTGCACTTAAAAATGATGAAATACAAATTATTGAAAAAGATATTGCTGATAAAAATCAGGAATTACAAGATGTCCTTGCAGAAATGTCGGGCTTGAACGAAACTGCAGACCATTATATTGAAAAAATAAATGCTTTACGCAATAAAAAAGATGAATTAAAAGATGTTGAAAGCAAGCTTTTACAAGAAAAGCTTCCATTAGAAAATGATTTAAAAAATCTTAATGAAAAATTGGCTCAAGCAAAGCAGACTTTAGAGGTTTTAGAAAAGTTCAAAGCAGATTTTGATTCAGAAAAAGATAAACGAGAACTTGAAATAAAAAACTTAGAAAAAGAAATAGAAGATTTAAAAGTTGTTCAAACTAAGTTAATGAATGACACTCAAACAAACAAGAACGAAATTGAAGATATAAATTTTCAAATTAATGCGCTTTATAAAAGTATTTCAAAGTTGCAAGCTCAAAAAGAGGTTCATCAGGCTAATTCAAACTATGCTGTTGAATATGTTATGGGTGCAAATATAAAAGGTGTGCATGCCCCAATTGTAAAATTAGGTAAAGTAGATAAAGAATATGCTTTGGCACTGGAAACAGCAATTGGTGGCAGGATGGAGCATATTGTAGTTGAAAATGAATATGTTGCATCAAGTGCAATAGAAGTTTTAAAATCAAGCGGGGCTGGTAGAGCTACGTTTGTTCCTCTAAATAAAATTAAAAAAGCTCCAACGTCGCTAAATCTTCCAAAAGATTCAGGTGTTGTTGATTTTGCTATTAATCTAATTGATTTTGATGACATATATCTTGATGCATTTTTCTATGCAGTTGGTGACACGCTTGTTGTCGAAAATGAAAATGTTGCAAGAAAATTAATAGGTAAATATAGAATGGTAACATTGACCGGTGAAATATACGAAAAAGCCGGCTCGATTACTGGTGGTAAAGCTCGTCGTTCAGGTCCAAAGTTTAGTCAAAATGATGATGATGAATTAGAAAAGTTAAATCTGAAACAAAAAGAATTAGATGAAGCTTTGAGAAAAGCAAATCTTGAAAAAAGTGAAATTGAACAAAAACTTTTAAGAGTTAGAACAGATTATTCAGAAACTATTACAGCTCTTAGTGAAGCAAAAGCTGAGTTTAAGCGCTTTATTTCAAATGCAGAAGAATGTGAAGAAAAACTACAAGAAAATAAAAATTTTATTAAAACAGAAGCTCCTAACGTAGAAAAAATTTCTGCAAAACTTGATAAATTGGAAGAACGTGATATTGAGCTTCATACAATGTTGCTTGATGTTGAGGCTCAAATTAAAGAAGTTGAAAGCTTAATTGATAGTGATACTCTTAAAAAATTAAAAGAAAAAACCGAATCAATCGAAGATAGTATAAAACATTTAGAATCAAATAAAATGCAAGCAACAAATGATATAAGTGAATTTAACAGACAAATCGCATTTGATGATTCAATTATAAATACACGTTTTGAAGAAATTTCTAATATTAAGAAGAATAATGAAAAATATGATTCAGATAAACAGATTGCAAAGGAAGAAATAGAGCGTTTAAATGTTCAATTGGACGATTTGAATGCGAATATAGAATCTATAACTTCTAAATTAAAGGAACTTTTGGATGAACGGGATAAAATCAATTCAGAAGTTCTTGAGTTGGAAAAACAAAAACATTTAAAAGAATCTGATATAGAAAAAATTGCAGAACAAGTTGAATCATTTAAGGCTCGAAGACGCGAGTTAGAGCCTCAATTAGAAAGTGCAAAACAAGAGCTTGAGTCAACAGGCATAAATATTGATAATCTTGAACCATCAACAATTTCAATAGATGAAATTAATTCAAAAATTCAAAGATTGCAAAAGAAAATGGATGAACTTGGTGATGTAAATATGCGTGCAATTAGTGACTATGAAAGAGTTTATAATCGTCAAGCTGAAATGAAGGAACAAATTGAAACTCTTTCAAAGGAACGTTCTCAAATTTTGGAACGTATGCAAGGCTACGAGCAATTAAAAAAAGAAGCCTTTATGAAAACATATAACAACTTAAATATTCATTTTAAAGAGGCATTTGGTGAACTTGCAGGCGGAGAAGGTACATTAATTTTGGAAAATCCTGAAGAACCGTTCCAAGGCGGTTTAACAATTGATGCTCAGCCTAGAGATAAGAAACGTCAAAGACTTGAAAGTATGTCCGGTGGCGAAAAATCAATTACTGCGCTTGCATTTGTATTTGCTATTCAAAAGTATTTGCCCGCTCCATTTTATGCTTTTGATGAAGTTGATCAAAGCTTAGATGGTATTAATGTTGAAAAATTGGCAAATTTAATTCAAACACAATCAAAAAATACGCAATTTATAGTAGTTAGTCATAGAAAACCTATGATAGAATCAGCTAATAGGACAATAGGTGTTACTCAAAAAGAAAAAGGTATTACAAAAGTTACCGGAGTTAAGTTAAGAGATTAAATTTATGACAGAAGCATTTATTTACGATAATTTTGAAGAACAAAATAAATACAACGCTGAGGGAATTGAAATTCTTGTTCAAATGGCTAAATCAGGAAAAATTGACCCTTGGAACATTGATATTATTGATGTTACGGATAAATATTTATCACATTTATTCGAAATAAAAGCTCAAAATTTGAGAGCTACAAGCAAAACTTTGTTATTTGCTTCTATTCTTCTGCGCCTTAAATCTAATGTTTTAGAGGGTAATGATATTTTAGATTTTGAAGAACAAGCAGAAGATGAATATGAAATTCTTGATGATGAAGTTATTGATAATTATGAGCCACCTAAAAATAATGTAATTTCATTTAGTGAAGTTCTGCAAAGACGTACAAGCGTTAAGGTAAATCGTAACCGTACAGTGACTTTGAAAGATTTGATTAAGCAATTAGAGTTTTATGAAAAATTAGAAAGGAAACAATCTTTAAAGCAGCAGCAAGAAAGAGCTCAAAGGCGTGTTCGTTCGTACGCAAATCTTACAGCCGAGGATATTGTTAACTTAGCGCATGAAGAATTTATAGAAAATTCCGTTAAAGCTATTCAAAATAAATTGGAAAAAATATTTATAAGAGACGAAAAAGTTGAGCTTAATGAATTAATTTCTATTGGCATGAGTAAAATATCAGCATATATTGCATTATTATTTTTAACTGCAGAAGGCAAATGTGATATTGAACAAGAGGAATTTTATTCAGATTTATATGTGGTAAAGGCAAATGGAACAACTGAAAGCTAGAATTGAGGCAGTGCTGTTTACAACAGGTAAGGCACTACAAACAGAAGAAATTGCAGAAATTCTTGAAACAGATACAGATAGCATTGAAGAAGCTATGCTGGAGTTGATTATGGATTATTCTTCGCGTGAAGGTGCTTTGGAAATTGATGACGAAAATGGTTATATATTGCAGGTTAAAGCAGAGCATATTGATATAGTTGAAAAGTTATGCCCTGTTGATTTGAAACCTGCTGCATTAAAAACATTGACGGTTATTGCTTTAAAAGAGCCAATAAGACAATCTTATTTAAAAGAAATCAGAGGGGCTAATGCGTATGAGCATGTAAAAGAACTGCTTGATTTAGGGCTTATTTCACGTCATAAAGATAAAAACGGACGTTCTTATAATATAAAAACGACACCAAAGTTTGCAGAATATTTTAAATTAAAAGGCGATGCAAAGACTCTTGCACAGATTCTTGAGGTTGATAAAGGTATTGCTGATGACGATGAACCTGTTGTTTCTATTTAATAAATTTCAAAAAAAATATTAAAATATATTTGCCTGTTGGTTACTTGCGTGGTATAATTTTCTTATGAACGGGATAAAGGGAATGACAACTCAAAATCGTCTTATAATTTTGGGATTGCTATCGACTACGATAGTAATGATTTGTCTTACTTGTTTTGCTGTTAATAAAATAAAAAAAGATTTAGATATAGGTTATAAAAATTTTGGTCAAATAATTTCTAAAACTCTTGCTATTGAATCTGTTGAAATTACAAAAGATATACCTGAATTGAGTAAGTACGACACATTACGTTCTCATTCTTTGTCAATTCTTGGTAGTAATGATGATATTGCTTATATTGAATTTAAAGATTCAAATTCAAGAACAATATATTCAAGTGAAGAAGATTACTCAAAACGAGCTGATAAAGCAAAAATTGTTGTAAGTTCTCCTATGATTTTAAAACACGGTACAAATTCTACAACTGTTGGTTCAGTTTTGGTTGGACTTTCAGGAACTATTATTAACGACATTACAGATACAACTACAACTTCCTTAATAATGGTTTTTGCTCTCACTTGGGGGTTAATTGTTCTTGTTATGCTTGCTCATACTATTCTTACTACAAAAGAGCTTAAACTTTTGCAAGATGGTGTTAAAAAGATTTCATCAGGAACTTTTGGTATAAAAGTTGAGTCACAAGGTATGAGTAAAGAAGTTAAGCAATTATTTGATGCATTCAATGATATGTCTTCTAGATTGCATCAATACGAAGAACAAAATATTGGTCAGCTTACATTAGAAAAAAATAAACTTGAGGCTATTTTGGCTTGTATTGCAAATGGTGTTGTTGTTTGTGATAACTATGACAATGTTATTTTAGTAAATGACCATGCTCAAAAGTTACTTGATGTTACTCCAAATGAAATTTTAAAGACTAAAATTCAGCAATATTGCGATACAAACGGAGAAATGTGCTTTAAAGAGCGTATTGAACAATTTAAAGATACTCCTCTTGATGTTATGGAACAACGTCCGCTTGCGTTCAATATAGAAGTTAATAAACGTGTTATCAAATCAATTATGTCACCAATGTTTACTGTTAATAGAGAATATGTTGGTTATATTATAGTTCTTATTGATGTTACAAAAGAAATAGAAATGGACAATTTGCGCTCACACTTTATTTCAAATGTTTCTCATGAATTAAGAACTCCGGTTACAGTTTTAAGAAGTTATATTGATACTTTATATAATTATGGTAATGATTTTGATTTTAATACTCAAAAAGAATTTATTGGAGTTATGAATCAAGAAATTATAAGATTAAATAGAATGGTTAATGATATTCTTGATTTTTCAAGGTATGAATCTCAAAATGTTAAGCTTGAAAAAACTCGACAAGATATTATGCCTGTTATTGAAGATGTTGTGGATGAAATGAAGGTTTTGGCTGCGGAACATAATTTGACATTCTCTGTTATGAAAGAGCCTGATTTACCTGATATACCTTTTAATAAAGATAGTATAAGGAGAGTTGTTGCAAACATTGTTTCAAATGCTATAAAATATTCTCCTGATGGTAAGCGTATTAAGATTAGAGCTGAAAGAGCAAGAGTCGGAGATTACGTTGAAGTAAGCGTGGAAGACCAAGGTCAAGGTATTGCGGAAGAATATCAGCAAAAAATATTTGACAGATTTTTCAGAGTTGAAAATGATACACACACAATTAAAGGTACAGGTTTAGGTTTGCACCTTGTAAAAATTTCAGTTGAAAAACATCACCAGGGGCAAGTATTTGTTCATTCAAAACTTGGTGAAGGTTCTACTTTCGGATTCAGATTACCTATAAATCCTCCTGAAAATAATGAAGAAAATGCAGATGAAATGCCTGTTTCTACAAATAAAATTGAGCAAATTGCGGCTCAAAATAACGGAAATGACGGCTGGGAAATTTCTTTTGAAAAATATTAATATATATTATTTAAGTTTTTTAATTATAAGTTTTTCTTTTGTAAACTATAAATGTTGATGCAATGACTATTGTTATTATACACACTAATTGCGGTATGTGCAAAGCCCCAACATTAACTATGCTGTCAAGTCTTAATCCTTCAATAAAGTATCTGATAACAGAGTACAGAATAAGGTAAGATGCAAAGATGAGTCCGTCAAATGGTTTTGTTACTTTTCTAACTATAAAATATAAAATAAAAAATATAAGAATGTTAAGTATAGATTCGTATAGAAATGTTGGATGAAAATACTTGTAAAACTCATAGCCGGCTATTCTGGCATTTTCAGGTATAAATACCGCAATAAAATGTTTTGATGGAAGTCCGTATGCTTCGGAATTGAAAAAATTACCCCATCTGCCGATTGCTTGAGCAATTGGCAAGCCGTATGCAAATATGTCAGCAGATTTTAGTATAGGATATTTTTTAAATTTACAATATGCTGCACCTGACATTAGACCGCCAATTAGTCCTCCGTGTATGGCTAATCCGCCTTGTCTGAAATTTATGATTTCAAATATGTGATTAGAATAGTATTCAAAATTTAAAATACAATAATATAATCTGGCAAAAATTAATCCGCCAATTATGGCTATGAATACAATGTCATAGAGTATATCTGTATCATATTCTTTGTAATTTTTTTTTGCTATAAAATATGATACAGAAAATCCAATTAATGTTGCAGCAGCAATGCATATTCCATAATTATAAATTGGAAATGAGCTTATATTAAAAGCTATTTGTCCCGGTGATGTAATAATTAGCATTAGTTTGTATCAAAATCTAAGGTTTGTAAATTAGTTCTCAAATCTTCAATGTGAGAACGAACATCTTCTGCATCATTTGAATTTGGAGCTAATTCTAAATATTTTTCATAACATTCTATGGAATTTTCATAGCATTCTTTTACATTTTCCAATTCTTCTTCGTTTGGTTTAAATTTTCCGTCCTGACTGAATGAAGGTTTATTATTTTCATCATAGCTTTCTGCTTGGTCTTTTTGTGCTTTTGTATTTCCTGAAAATAAATCTTTTGCATAATTTTCATACATTACAGCCATTGAGTAATATACATCCTTTGAGTTAGGTCTTATTTCCAGAGCTTTCTCAAAAGCTTCTTTTGCTTCTTCATAGTCTTCGTTTTCTGTATAGGCAACTGCAAGGTTGTATTGTGATTCAAAAATGGTCGGGTCTAAGTCAACACTTGATTTAAGTCTGCTTATAGCATTTTCGTAGTCGCCTTTTTTTGTATATTCGGCAGCCTTGTTATTTAATTCCTGAACTGCTAAATTGTTAATGCATCCAGTTGTAAAAATCAATAAAACAAAAGTTGTTACTAAAAATACTGTTTTTTTCATAATTTATTTCCTTTATTAATTTCATGTAATATTATTTTAAAATAATTTTAACAATTAAGCAATTAAATTACATTTCAGTTACAATATAAATAAGAAAAGGGGACAATATGTCAGAAGAAAAAGTTGTTAAATTAGGTGAAAGGGCACACAAAGAGCATAAACAAGATGAGTCAAATTTAAATGATAAATATGAACCTGTTTTTTGTAGTTTCTGTGGTCGTCCGAATACCGAAGTATTAAAAATGGTCAAAGGGCCGGGAGTTAATATTTGTTCCGAGTGTACTATGATTGCCGTTCAATACTTAATTATGAATGATAGAATTCCATCGGAAGAAGCTCAAAAAGTTTTAGATGCAATTTGGAGGATTAGTAAATAATGGAGCAGCTTAATAAAATACAGCTTAAGGCTGAAATATTGACTGTTATATCAAAACTTCAGACTTTGGCAGATACTTCAAAAGTAGAAGATATTATTAAAGTTTTGACTGAACAAGAAGATAAAAAATTAATTCTTGATTTATTAATGAGGGAATTTGTTAAAACTAAAGAGGATAAAGCTTTTATTTTAAGCTTTTTAATGCTTAGATTAACAGACAAAGAACAGTTGGAAAACGCCCTTTGGACTTCTTTAAAAAGTCCGATGATAAGTGATTATAATAAAGCTTTGATATTAAATCTTTTAAAAGATATGGGAAACAGAGTTGATTATAATCAAATTGATGAATATTTTGAATCTCCTGAAGATATAATTGATTCTGAAACAAAGGAATTGCTGCATACTGCAATAATGAATCCTGAAGCTCAGATTGATTTTTTGGATTTTTTAGAGGCTTTGCCATACGAAGATAAGCTGACTCTTGTTCAATCTCTTGGCGAAGATTATTCTGAAGATGCTCTTGCAAACATACTTATTCCTGTATTTTTGCATGACCCTACATCAAGAATAGCTAAAGTTTCACTTGAAATATTGGGTAATACAAAATCTCCGCTTGCGTTACATGCTTTGACTGAGGCAATGGAGTATGCCGATGAGGATATTATTCCTGCGATTAAAAGAAATATCTCAACTCTAAAGTTGTCGGGTGTTAGAAATGATAATGCGATTGATTTTTACAAAGATGTCTTATCAGAATCAAGTGTTTATGAGTGTTATACCAGTTATCCTGACGGGCATGGCAATCAGGCGTTAATTTTTTCACGAGAAAGAGAAGATGAAACAATACAATTCTTGGCTGTTGTTGCAAATGATACCTGGGGGATTGTTGATTGTTTTGGATTTAATCAAATAACAAAAAATGAATTTGAAAAAATCGTAAATAGGTTTTATGGTGAAGAAGACAGTGTTTATATAAATCAAACTGTTTTGAAATCTATATTGAATAGGGCTGAAAATATTGTTCATAAAAATGGAGAAATAATGTCTTATGAATATATTTGCTGGCGTTCTATTACATCAGATGTTCCATTAGAGCCTGTGCCTATGGAATTTATTATGGAAGATAAATTTAATAAGGATAAATTAGCTGAAAAAGATTTTGACAAAGTTTGTCTGTCTGATATTGCTCAAAAATGGTTTTTAGATACAGATTTTTCTGATGAATTTTCAGAGTTTATATCTATGTTGAATAAAGAATATCATTCAGCTAATTATGAGCAAGATTTAGATGAAGCTATAAAAAATAATATTGAGAAGATTATTCCTAAAAAAGATACTAAAAAATGGAAAAATAGAATATTAACATCTGCATATTTAAAATATCTTGCAAATGAAAAAGCAGAAGCTCAGCGATTGTATTCATTATATTTTGATGATGAGTCTATGAAAAAGATGTTTGTTAATATTGTAAGAAAAAGTATTTATGAATATTACATGGGATTAAAATTTAGAATTAAGGAAGAATCTGAAACAACTAGTATATTTTCAAGAAATAGAGCAGAGTTAAGACGTGAGTTTACGTTGGATGAACTTGAAAAGATTATAAAGTTTATTGAAGATAAATGGGTGGCAGATTAATGGATAAAATTATGGCACTCGATATCGGAACTAAGCGTGTAGGAGTTGCATTAAGTGACTATTTACATGTGGTTGCAAATGGGCATTCCTATGTAAATCGTATTCCGGAAAATGATGCTATCGCTGTTATAAAAAAAATAGCCTTAGAAAACAATGTAAAAAAAATTGTTGTTGGTGTACCATATAATATGGACGGAACAAAAGGGACTCAAGCTGATGATTGTATAAATTTTTCAAAAAATTTTTCTGAATATGAAATTATTCAGGAAGATGAGAGGCTTACATCTGATTTGGCAGAAGAAAATCTCAGAAACAGAAAAATAAATTTCAGAAAAGATAAAGGACTAGTTGATATTGAGAGTGCTTGTATTATACTGGAGCAATACTTATCAAAAATAAAATAAAGAAAGCAGGTTAATATGTCAGAAGAAAAAAGAATTATTGAAACAGTTGATGAAAATGGTAATGAGGTGAAGTTTGAGTTATTTGATATAATCGTGTTCGAAGAACAAGAATATGCACTTTTAACTAATCCTGAGGATGAGGATGATGAGAATATTGTTGTTATGAAACTTTTAAAGGATTCTGACGGTTATTCTTTAGAAACAATTGAGGATGATGAAGAATTTGAAAAAGTTTCAGAATATATAGAATCATTAGAAGACGAAGTTGAGGATTAATTTTGCTAGAAAAATTTACTGAAAAAGCTATTAATGTTGTAACTGAGGCTCAAAATCAGGCAAAATTGATGCAGAATGTGTCAGTGCAGCCTGAACATTTTATTTTGGCACTGGTAAAACAAGCAAGAGGAATTTCGCTTAATATTTTTAGAAGTTATCATGTTACTTTTGAAGAAATGCAAAAAGTTGTTGAGGAAAAGTTAAGATTTGAAAAATCTTCAAGAATTTATACTGCTCCTCCATTCAGCAAGGCAAGTAAAGAACTTCTAAAGAAGGCATCTGATATTGCAGAGAAGACTTCTAATCAAAATATTCTGTATGAACATATATTTCTCGCTGTATTGAATGATAAAAATTCTTATATATCACGCATTTTAGAACGATTTAATTTTGATATTTATAAATCAAAAGACTTATTGTCAAGATTGGTTCAGCGTAAGGTGAAAAAAGTTCTTCATCCTGAGAGTGATGATACTTCAAAGTTTCCTGCTGAATTGCTTAATACTGAAAATTTATTATCAGGTAGTAGTGAAGTTTTTGACAGAGCTATGTCAAAACTTTCAGCATCTAATTATGAAATATTAGGTACTGAACAGATAATTTCATCAATATTAGAAGATAGTAATTCAGAGCTTACAAAAATTTTAAACGAAAATGGTATAACTTCTAAAAATTTTGAAGAAAAGTTGGCAGAAATTAGCGGTCGGCAAGATGAATATGAAGGTAAGCAAATTATCTTTACACCAAATGCTTTTGCCGCAATGAATTCAGCGATTGAATCTGCAAAAGAACTGGGGTCTTCTGTTGTTACTCCTACACATCTGCTGCTTGGTATATTAAAATCTAAAAAAGGCATTGCATATAATATTATAAAGCAGCTTAATACTTCCGGTGCATTACTGGAAAATGAAATTTTAAAACCTATTGAAAATCAGATGCCCGAAGCTTTAACAATTATGAAATTGGCTAAAGAAGAGGCAAGAAGAATAGGAAGGAATACTGTTGGTACTGAGATGTTTTTACTTGGAATTATTTCCGAAGGTAACGGCATAGGATACCGTGTTTTAAACGAATTGGAAGTTAATATAAAAGAAGCAAGGATTGCAGTTGAAGAAATTATTGGGTATGGTGATGATTACTTTGATAACGATATTTTATTCACTGATAGAGCAAAAAAAGTTCTCGAAGCAGCTTGGGAACTTGCAAAATCACGAAATGAATTAAAAATAGAGTCTTCTCATTTATTATATGCAATAACTACGTTCCCTGATTGTGTCGCTATGAAAGTTTTAGAGCAATTAGGTGTTGATGTCGTTGAAATCAAACAGGGTATTATTTTAGAAAAGCAAAGAAGTGAAAGATAAAATCGAAAAATTCTTATTGGATAATAGACTTGCGGTTAAAGATTGTGTTATTGCAGTCGGTTTTTCCGGAGGCTTTGATTCAATGGCATTGTTAAATGTGATAAATGAATTGTCTGACAAGTATAAATTTAAAGTTATCGCTGTTCATTTAAATCATAATTGGAGAGGCAAAGAATCTTTAAAAGAGCAGGAAAATTGTAAAAGTTTTTGTCTTAAAAAAAATATTGAATTTTACACAGAAACTCTCGATAAATGTGAAAAGCACACAGAAACAAGGGCAAGAGAACTTAGATATAAATTTTTTAATGATTCCATCGCAAAATATAATGCGAATGCTTTATTAACTGCACATACTAAAAGTGATACCTCAGAAACACTTATATACAGAATTATAAAAGGTACAGGTATTCGCGGATTACAGGGTATTTCTCCAAAATTAGGTAAAATTTACAGACCAATGCTGGATATTTCAAGAGTTGAGGTTGAACAATATTGTAAAGAAAATAATTTAAATCCAAATTTTGATAGTTCAAATAAAAATAATCATTATGCCAGAAATTTTATAAGAAATGAAATTATACCATTATTTAAAAACATAAATAATAAGGTCGAGAATGCAATTAACTCGCTGGCAGGGCTGGCTTTTGAAGAAGAACAGTTAATTAATGAATATATAGCATCTTTAAATTTATTTAATGAAGATAAAATTTATACTCAAAAATTTAAAGAACTTTCTTATTTGCTGCAAAAAAGACTAATTTATAATTTTTATGTAAAATATGATTTTGAATATACACAAGAGCGTGTTGAAACTGTTTTGAAATTTATTTTAGAGAATATAAATTCTAAATCAGGAAAAACTTGTTCTATTGATTCCGAGCATTGGTTTTTTGTTAATATTGATTATATATGTGTTATTTGTAGTCAGGAAAAAAATGAGAATATTATTTCTATAAATTCTGAAGGTCGTTATTTATTTGGTGATTATATTTTTACAATAGAAAAGTGTTCAAAAATTCCTGATTCATTTCCAAAAGATAGTGAATATAAAGCTTTTGTTGAAATAAACAGTAATATTGATTTTACATTAAGAACCCGTAAAAACGGTGATGTTATTCGTCCTTTAGGTTGTAGTTACGATACAAAATTAAAAAAATATTTGATAAATAAAAGTGTACCATGTTATTTAAAAGATAAAATTATTTTGCTTTGTAAAGATGGTGAAATACTTTGGGTGAGCGGTTATGGATTAAGTGATAAAATAAAAGTTGTCAAAAGATGTACTCATGTGCTAACATTAGAGAAGATAGGCGGTACATTATGTTAGAAATGATTACAGAACAAGATTTAAAAGTTTTAATTAAAGAAGATGAGTTACAAAATAGTATTAAACAACTGGGAGAAAAACTTAACGATTTTTATAAAAATGAAGAACTTTACGTCATCTCTGTTTTAAAAGGTTCGGTTATGTTTACGGTCGATTTGGTAAAACATTTAAAAATGCCTTTAAATATGAATTTTATCAGACTTTCAAGCTACGGTTCAGGTTTTACTTCGTCTGGAAAGGTTAATGCTGTTGATATTTCACTTCCTGATTTAAATGGTAAAAATGTATTGATTGTTGAGGATATTATTGATACAGGTTTAACAGCAAAATTTTTAATTGATTTTATGCATTTAAATTTTAAAACTAAATCTTTAAAATTCTGTTCTCTTTTAGATAAGAGAGAAACAAGAAAAGTTGATATTGAACCGGACTATTACTGTTTTCGAATTGGGAATCAATTTGTTGTAGGTTATGGTTTGGATTATGATGGATTTTATAGAAATTTACCTTATATAGGCTATCTTGAAACCTAGTTATGAGTAACAATTTAACAAAAATTATAAAACAGTTAATTTCAGTTGATATTACAGCGGATAGTTGTGAAGATTTTTTTGAAATAGTTTCCAATGTTATTAAAATAAATGAGTATTATATTTTTCTGTTAAATTCCGAAGATATTCAGTTAAAATATTCTAATTCAAAGTTAACTTTGGGTTCTACATACGATATTTCCTGTTCTCTTGCAAAAAAGTTATTTGAAAAAAAATCAGATATAATAGATAAATCTTCTGATTTATTGAAAATGTTGTCTTTGTCAAAGGACAAATATTTATTGTCTAAGCTTTCATTAAAAAATACGATTTATGGGTTTCTTTTGTTGGATGCAGATACAAGTAATATTGATGATATAGATGCAATATCATCAATTTTATCATATAAAATAAAGGACCTTGAACTTTCTAATGTTTTTAAAATTCAGCAAAAGGCATTAAAAAATGCAGTTGAAGAAACACATAATGCATATCAAACAATAAAAAAGCAAAATAAAAAAATTTTAGCAGCTGATAAAATTAAAAATGAATTTATAGCAAGTGTTTCTCATGAACTCAGAACACCTTTAAATGCAATTATTGGTTTTTCTGATATATTAAAAGCAAAGGTTTATGGCAGTTTAACCCAAAAGCAAGAAGAATTTGTTGATGATATACAAGTTTCAGGACTGCAACTTTTAGGAATGGTAAATGAAATTTTAGATATTTCAAAAATAGAGGCAAATGCTATAAAGCTTGTAAAACGATATTTTGAAATATCAAGACCAATTATTGAAACAACAAATTTATTAATGCCATTAGTAAAAAAGAAAAATATTAATTTATCATACACAATTGAAAATGATATTGATATTTATGCTGATTATCAAAAAATTCAACAAGTTCTATATAATTTAATAAGCAATGCTGTAAAATATACTCCTGAAAATGGTAATATTGTTATATCAGTTTCGAATACAGTTAAAAAAGTTAAAATAAGTGTCAAAGATTCCGGAATAGGAATAGATAAATGTAATCATAAAAAAATATTCCAAAAATTTATTCAGCTTGAAGATGCATTTTACAAAAAAGAAACCTCAACCGGGTTAGGGCTTACAATAACAAAACGTCTTGTCGAAATGCACGGAGGTACGATTAAAGTTGAAAGCGAAAAAGGTAAAGGTGCTAATTTTGTTGTTACACTTCCGATAGAGAAGATTGACGAACCTCAAGTCTGATTTTTTCCAAAGTTTTAAGCATTTGAGAATAGTCATCAATTCTTACAAGTTCTGCTCGATATTTTGCTGCATTTCTTACTCCGGAAATATAGTATCCATAAAGTTTTCTAATGCATTTTATTCCAACTTCAATACCTCTAAGTTCAATTTCATTTTCTAAATGTCTTGTTAAAGCGTCTAATTTTTCATCAAATGTAGGTTCAGGAATTCTTTCTCCTGTTGCAAAAAAATGTTCGATTCTGTGTGGAAGTGTTACATCTCCTAGTACTCCGCGCCCTATTGCTACTCCGTCTGCTGATGATTGTTCTAAGCATTGTTCAGCAGTTTCAATGGAAATAATATCACCATTTGCAAAAACTGGTATATCAACTGATTTTTTTAAATCTTTTATTTTTTTCCAATCTGCATTTCCTGAATACATTTGCGCTCGTGTTCTGGCATGAATTGTTATAAAATCAGCGCCTGCTTCTTGCATAAGTTGTCCAAATTCAACAAAGTTCATCGTATCAGCGGTGTATCCTAATCTGAATTTTACACTAACAGGTATTTTAATAGCCGATTTAACGCTTTTTACAATTTCCTGCGCAATATCAGGTGTTTTCATTAGCGCAGAACCATCTCCGCCACAAACAACTTTTTTGACAGGACATCCCATATTTATATCAATCATATCTGCTCTGTTTTCAAGAAATGATGCTGCTTGCGCCATTAAGTTTGGTTTATGACCTGATATTTGATATGCTATTGGAGAATCAGTTTCTGATTTTTTTATAATTGCACAGTCATGCACGTGTTTTAGACCTTCTGAACTAATCATTTCTGTTGTAATTAAGCAAGTTTTTGAATGCTCCCTAATAAGATTTCTAAGCACTATATCGGTAATTCCTGCCATAGGTGCTAAGGAAACTTTTCTTGAAATAATTTGTTGAATTATGTTTTTCATGTTATCTGGCATTTGCTGAAAACGCTTTTAAATCTTTTAGTCTTGTCTGTGCATATTTTTTGTAATCATCATTTTCAGGTGAGTTATCTACAAATTTCTTGTAATATAAATAAGCATTTGAATATTGTCCAAGAACATCATAAGCTGTTGCAATCAAATAATTTGAAATAACTAAATCTTTATTGTATTCAACTGCTTTTTTGTATTCTTCTATGGCATTTAAAGGTTTTTGCTGTGCATCATATATCAATCCTCTATAATAGTATGCATAAGCATTTTTATTGTCTTCTGTTAATATCTGGCTAATAATTTTTAATGCTTGTTCATAGTTTTTTGCGTTATATAAATCTATTACTTTATTTATTAGCAAGACATTATTTTGTTCCACTACTGTCGCTAATAAATCTTCTGCATTAATATTTTTTGGATTAATTTTTATTGCGTTTTGCAAATAAATTTTTGCAGAAGTCCAATTTTCTTTTTCTGCATAAAGCACTCCGATATAATAAGCTACATCAGAATCATTTTTGTCCTTGTCCAGTGCTTTTTTATAATACTCTATTGATTTATCAATGTTGTTAAGCCCTTTGTAACAAGCTGCAATTGCAATAAGTACGTCTTTTTCAGGCGGATATATTGTTAAATACAAATTAAGTGCTTTTTGGTATTCATTATTTGTAAAGTACTTGTTTGCTTCCTCATACTTCTTTGCAAAAGATAATTCTTTTACTTTATTATATGTAGTTTGTAGTGACTCATCTTTTGGAAATCTTGCTTTTGCTCCGTCAAGGTATTTTTGTGCATTGTCAAAATCTTGCATTTCTGCGTAGGTTAATGCAATATTTTCATATACTTCAGGATTATTTGCGTCATATTTTAATACTTCTTTGTAACAAGAAATCGCATCTTCGTATTTTTTGTTTTTATGAAGATCCTTAGCATAGTCATACATTGCGTTAACGGATGATTTGTCAACAGAGGCATCTGCGCTGAATGTTTTAATCATTTCTTCAGGTGTCATGTCAGATTTCATTAATGAAAACATTTCTTGCTTTGCAATTTGTGATGTAGGGTCTATGCTTAAAACCTTTTTGAAAGCTTTTAGAGCTTCTTCTTTTTCTCCCAGCTCTTTAAGTGCTTGAGCTCTATACAAGTTAGCTTCAAGGTGATTTGGATATAAAGTAATTATTGAATTGTATGCTGATAATGCACTATTAAAATCTTTTTTCTGTTGATATAATGTTCCCATATTTAGACGAGTAGTAACATTTGACGGATCAATTGTTTCAGCTGCCTTATAGTATGTTAATGCTGCGTCATATTTTTTTTGTTTTTGTAAAATTGCTCCTAAATTTGTGTTTAATTCAGCACTGTTTGGAGATGCTGCTAGTTTTTTTGTATATATTTTTTCTAAGGCATAAAGTACTTCTGAGTTATCAGAACCCTTTGCAAGTATAGTGTTATATTCTTGAACGGCTACGTCATCTTGTCCAAGTTTATCAAGTATTCTTGCATATTTAAGTCTTAATGCTACATTATCAGGATCAATTGCTACTGATTTTTGATAGTATGTAACGGCTTTTTTGTTATTATCCAGTACTGACATTATATCGCCGATATTTGAATAAGCATGTTTTTTTATATTGTTATCACCGGATTCTGCTGCTGCAAAAAATTCATAACCTGCTGCAGGTAAATTCCCGTTTTTTCTTAAATCAACCCCTCTATTATATCTTTGTTGTGCTGATTTTGACTGTCCTAAAGAATTCATGCATTGTTCAAGGTTTTCAATAGTTGTTGGTATTGCACTTGCTGTTGATGCCGCATCTTTGTCTTCAGGATAGTATTTTAGGTAAAAAAGAGCAGCTCTGAAATCATTTGCTGATTTTTCATAATTATTTTCGCTGTTAGCATAATATGTACCCCTTGCCAGATACGAATTTATTAATCCTATCCTTGCTGAATTATCCAAATAGTTTATGCGTAGTGCTTTTTTAAATTCTGATATTGCGCTTGAATATTGTGATGAATTTAGGTAATTTTGTCCATTATCGTAATATGTTTTAAAATTATCAGCGAAAACAGCATTTGCCGCAAACAATATCAGACAGCATAAAATTAATTTTTTTTTCATTTACTTACCCCTTTATATGTTATTATTTTATAACGAGCATAAAATTATTGATATATACAGTTTACTAATATACATTTTGTGTAACGAATTGTAACAAAAATAGCAAAAACTGAAATCATGCAATTTTAAAAGTTTTTATATTAGTGTAAGGTATGTGGTAGTACCGGAAAGTATGAGGTGTATCATGAGTTATGCAAGTACACAATTTTTATTAATTTCATACAAGAGTCAAAAGGCTGATGCTGAGTTCCAACTTGGTCAGGTTACTAACAAATACAATGCTGCTGTTAAAAAGTCAGATAAAAAACTTGAAGATTTGGAAGCAGCAAAGGCACAGCTAGATTCTGCTTCTCCTGATTATATTGAACGTTGTAAAGAAGTTGAAAATGATTATAGAAATGGTGAAGGCGGTCTAGCAGATTTGGCTGCAGACGAAGAAATGTGGCAACAAGAAATGAGTAATTTGAACACAGAGATTAAACAACTTGACGGTTATATTGAAAGTTGGCAAGCTAAATTGCAAACTGATGTTGCTAAGACTCACAACTATGGACCTGCTGCTTCAGGCGGTTAATAAAGTTTTTGAATTTAAGAAAGAGGCGAAAGCCTCTTTTTTATTGTGAATTTTTATGAGAGAATATTTTTATGACATATAGAAATGAATTATTAGGAGCTTTTATTGTACCTACTGGTATAGGTGCATCAATTGGGGGATATGCAGGTGATGCAAGTTGTTATGCTCGCATGTTTACTAGAATAGGAAATTTAATTGTAAATCCAAATGTTGTAAATGCAGGTGGTTTTTCAGGTATTAATAGTAAAATGTTTTATGTCGAAGGACTGGCAATAGATGAATTTTTTAAAGGTAACTTTCAATTAAGTGAAAGTTTTAACAATAAAATTGGAGTTATATTTGATAAAAGTATATCCGAAGAAGTTTTGAACATTCATATAAATACTATAAATGCGGTTAAAACTGTATATGGATGTAATATTAAAAAATATATAGTAACAGACATGCCTGTCGGTGTTGATTTTTATGTTGATGACAGTGGAATTTCAACAGGATATGTTAAAAATCAGGAAACAATTTTAAGAGCCGCAAAAGAACTTGTAAATATCGGATGCGATGCTATTGCTATCGTTTGTTTGTTTAAAGATGAAGATAGTGCTAATTATGCAAGCGGCATTGGTGTTGATCCTGTTGGTGGTGTTGAAGCAATAATATCTCATTATATAACCAGAGAATTACATGTTCCTTGTGCGCATTCACCTGCTTTTTTAGATTTTTCCATAACTACGAATATTGTTAATTCAAAAGCTGCATCAGAATATATAACACCAACATTCTTACCTTGTATTCTTTTAGGTTTGAGTAATGCACCAAAAATTAATAATAATGGTAATATAACCTTAAGGAATTTGGATTATTTAGTAGTTCCGTTTAATGCGGTCGGTTCTATACCTGTTTTTGAGGCAATAAAAAATAATATACCTGTATATGCAATAGAAGAAAATGTTACTGTTCTTAATGTAACAAACGAGTCAATTAACGCAACATGTGGTATAAATATATTAGGTACTTACAAAGAATGTTTGGAGCATATTCAGAATGAATATAAAATTTAATGGGCAAAATATTGCTGCAGTATCCTTGATAGAAATCATGATGATATTTGCGATTATAGGTATAGTTACAACAGCTTGCTTGGGTTTGGCAAAACCTAAGTATGAGTATATGAAAAAGATTAAATTGTATTCTGCTTTTGAAATGCTAGAAAATGCCGGTGCAATTATTGCAAATGAAGGGCATATTGATTATACGACTGATATAAATACGTGTACAAATAGGAATAGCTCTCCATACTATTGCAACGATTATAATGGTAGGTATCCTAATTTAAATAATCAATTACCTAAAGTATCTGCAAGAGCAACTTCTAACTTGGACTCGTCCTACAATGATCCGGGGATAAATAATACAATTTATAGCTCTTTATCTGCAACAGAAAAGGCTCAATTTAAGTATCTGCAAGGTGGATTATGTCAAAGATTGGTAAAAGTTTTATCCGCAAGTTCAACATCAAGTTGTGGTGATGATATATCAAGTACAAGATTGATAGATGACAATTCAAGTTATCCGCATGACTTTAGTGATAAAACGCCTATGATATATCTGCCAAACGGTATGGCTATTTATCTTTCAAAACATTTATTTAATGACTTTCAACATACAGATTTGTCGTATAAACGTTTTATTGTAATTGCTGATCCACAAACTGAAAAATATAGTGTTAATTGTAATAATTCAAGCTATGAAACATTAGTTCATAATGATTATGAATCAGATATAATGAATTATATGTACAATGATATGATTGAACCTGAATTTGAAGATTACTTAAATGTAAATAGTAATATTAGTAGTAATTATAATCATTATATGTTTATGCCAAATGAATCAAGGTTAGCTGCTGTTCGTCAAATTAATAAAAATACGTCAATAGATTCTGTTGTTGATTCTTATTTGCCAAAAGTGTGGTCAAAGAACAAAGACTACTTTCAAATATATGTTGATATAAACGGAAAAATGACGGAAGGTTATGAAAAACAATGCGGACCTGACAGGTTAAATGAGGATATATTTGTATTTAGAATGTACAGAGATGGTACGGTTATTCCAGATTATCGTTCTGGTTTTCCGATGAAATATTTAACTGCAAAAGTTTTAGTAAGAAATGAAAATGACGCAAAAGGCAGATTTAGGTCAGCAGGTGTTGCTTATTCTATAAAACCGATAGTATTTGCCAGATGCTACGCAAATATGATGGGAAGCTATTCATCTCATTACAATTTTGATTTAATGGGTATTTGTACTTATGGCGCAACAGGTGATGCTTCAAATGGTATAAAGCCTTTAAATGAATGTATTTCAGCTACGGATGATTCTTTATGCAAGGTTATCATAAATAAGCCAAGCTTCTTATTGAGATAGGCTTAAAGTATATCTATCGGATCAACATCAACTGTTAGTTTTATATCTTTTGGTAATACTATTTGGTGTATAAATCTTGATACAAAGTCGTGTCCTTTTTCGTGCATTCGATTTTTAATCAGGATTTGAAATCTGTATTGCCCGTTTAGTCGTTCAAAGACACACATTGTAGGACCTAAAACTTCCAATTTTTCAGATATTCCAAATTTATCTACCATAGTATTTAGTCTTAGTGCTATTTCTTGGGCAGCTTTTTCGGCTCTAAAATTATTTTCACAACTTAGTATAAAACGGATAATTTTTGAAAATGGTGGATATTCAAATTCTTCGCGTGATACAATTTCTGTTTCATAAAAATGCTTATAATTTTGTTCTCTTGCAGTTTGAAGGGCATAAAAATCAGGATTGTAAGTTTGAAAAAGAACATTCCCTGTAAATTCACCTCTGCCTACACGTCCAGCAACTTGTGTTAAAAGTTGGAAACCTCTTTCAGACGCTCTGAAATCAGGCAAATTAAAACTAGCATCTGCACTTATCACACCAACAAGCGTAACATTAGGATTATCAAGTCCTTTTGCTATCATCTGTGTTCCTACAAGTATGTCTATTTCTCGATTTTGAAATTTGTTTAATATTTTTATATGTTCATTTTTTCTTGTAAGCGAGTCACTGTCAATTCTTACTATATTTGCATCTTTAAATATTTCTTTTAAAAACATTTCAATTTTTTGTGTACCTGTTCCTGAATTATGTAATGCATCTGAGCCACATTCAGGACATTCTTCCGGAAACGACATTGTTTGATTACAATAGTGACACCTTAATCTATGGTCAGCTGAATGCCAAATCATCGGTATTGCGCAGTTAGGACATTCAATAACATGTCCGCATGCTTGACACTGAGTATATGTTGAAAATCCTCTGCGATTTATTAAAATAATAACTTGTTGACCTTTTTCAAGTGTATCTTTTATTTCAGTCTGTAATGGTTTTGAGATTACTCCTCTGTATGCAGCTTGCATGTGAGTTTGCATATTTATAATTTGTGTTTTTGCAAGCGGGGCATTGTTATACCTGTGTTTAAGTTCGTATAAGTTATTTGTGTTAATTGCTTTATAGTATGTAGTTATGTCAGGTGTTGCAGAGCCTAGGATAAGTTTTGAACCATGAAATTCAGCCAATTTTTCTGCAACTAATCTTGCATCATATCTTGGTGCAGGGGACGTTTGTTTATATGCGCTTTCGTGCTCCTCATCAATGATTATAAGTCCAATATTTTTTAGTGGAGCAAATACTGCAGATCTTGCACCGGCTAAAATTTTTATTTCATTACGATATAACTTTTGCCATACATCATAGCGTTCACCCTCTGATATTGAGCTATGCCATATAGCAATGTCTTCTATTCCAAATTTTCTTGCCAAGCGTTTCGTTAATTGTGAGGCTAAAGCTATTTCAGGTGCTAAAAATAAAACGTTTTTACCTGATTTTATTGTATCTTGTATAAGTTTAAAATATACTTCCGTTTTTCCTGAAGCTGTTACCCCGTGGATTAATATTGGTTGGTTGCTTTTGTTTTTAGATATTTTTTCATAAACACTTTTTTGTTCAAGGTTAAGTTCAAATAGTGGTTCTTGTTTTATGTCTGAAAAAATATTTAAAGGATTTCTGTATAATTCATCTTCTACAATTTTTAAACAACCAATGTTTTCTAATTTTTTTATCGTAGCTCTTGTAGTTTTTGCAAGTTTTTCAAATTCAGAAAGGTTAACCTTTTTAAATTTTTCAAGTAAATTAAGTATTTCTATTTGACGCTTTGTTGCACCATCTTTTTTTATAAATTCTACTAATGATTCCGTTTTTGCATTTTTGTCAATTAATTTTAGTGGTATCGCCATATTTAAAACAGTTATAAAGTCGCAGCAGTAGTAATTCGCAACCCACTCTAACAATTTTAAGTATTCAATAGAAAACAAAGGTTTTTCATCAAGAATTTTGTTTAATTTTTTAGCTTTAATTTCAGGGGGTAAATAATCTGAAAAACCAACAATAAACGCGTTAATTAATCCCTGACGACCAAAAGGAACTAAAACGGCTTGACCAATTTGAATTTTGTCCTTTATATCATCAGGAATTAAGTAGCTAAATGTTTTTACGCCTAAGCCCTTTATATTAACAAGGACTAAAGCATATTTCGACACTATTCTTCTGCCTCAGTTGTAAATTCTTTTATTGCTTCATCTATTGCGTCACGTAAAATTTCTAAATTTTCAGGTGAGCAAGTTACTCCCTTTTTTGTTGGAAGCCAATTTTGTCCATCATCTGTTGTGTAGTGAATTCTTAAGTCTAAATAAGATTTACCTTTGTATTCATTAATAGAAATTTGTAATTGTTCGGTAGCGCTTCTTGGTACTACAGCTATTAATTTTGGTTCTTGTGCCATTTTTATTCTCCTTATATCTAAAAAAATTATATCACGGAATTTATATAGTCAAATATTTTGTGAACAGGTTTTATTAATCTTTTTACATCAATATTTTCATCAAGTTCAAGCGTTATTGTCGGAATGTTTCTTTCAACACCGCAGTATGTTCCAAAACTCCCCGGTGTTGGGTATCCTATATCTTCTTGTACAGGATAATCAATTATTTCAGATATTTTTTCGGCATATTGTAAAGCATCTCCGTCAAAATTAACTGTGCAAAACGGTGCGTGCAAAGATAAAATTAATTTAGGATTATATTCTGCAATAACATTAACCATAAATTGAGTTTCAATTTCGCTATTAGGTTTATTACCGCCAAAAAAAGTTTTGTCTTCTGTAATTTTCCAGTTTTTTGTCGGAAAATTACGGTTTAAGTCAACTCCATTTGAATTTTGACGTTGATTTAATTTCATTCCATCTGGGTTTAAACAAGGAATAAAAATCATTTTTGAATTTTGATTTGACTTTAAATACTCTTTAATCAAAAAATCGCCTTGTGGTTCATCACCGTGAAAAACCCCAATAATAAGTATTGGCTTGTAGCATTCTTCTCCAACAAGCTCTATTTTATTACCAAGTTTTGATTTTGTTTCTTTTAATATTTTCATGAAAATAACGCATTAATAAAATCGTCAGGAATAAACTCTTTTAAGTCTTCCATTTTTTCGCCTACACCAATTAATTTAATCGGTAATTTTAATTCTTTTGCAATAGCAAGAACTATTGCACCCTTAGCTGAACCATCAAGTTTGGTAAGTGCAACGGATGTAAGGTTTACAGCTTCAGTGAATACTTTTGCTTGCTGCAGACCATTTTGTCCTGTATTTGCATCTAAAACAAGCATACATTCTCTCAAAGACTCAGGTGCTTTTTTATCAATAACTGATTTAATTTTAGATAATTCTTCCATTAAATTAAATTTATTTTGTAATCTTCCTGCAGTATCCACAAGCAGAATATCATAATTTTCATTTTTTGCTTTTTCAATAGCCTCATACACAACAGCCGCAGGATCACCTTTATCTTTTCTGACAATATCAGCACCGGCTCTTTCAGACCAAATATTTAGCTGCTCTTCTGCTGCTGCTCTGAATGTGTCAGCTGCGGCAACAAGAACTTTTTTACCTGATTGTCTGAATTGGTATGCTAATTTACCGATTAATGTAGTTTTGCCAACTCCGTTGACACCTGTAATAAAATATATGTTCAATCCATCTTCAATTTTTAATTTTGTATCTCCTGCTTGTTTCAGGGTATTAATAAAAGAGTCTTTTAAATATTTTTTGACTTCTGAAGGTTTAATTTTTGATTGATTCCTTAAATTATCCACTAATTCAGAAGCGTAATTTACACCTAAATCAGCAGAAATTAGCAAATCTTCCATATCTTCAAGCACAAATTCTGAAAATTCTTCTTCCTGCTCAACTGTTCCAACAACATTTCCAACAAGCGTTTGTGCTGTCTTTGAAACAGCGTTTTTTAGATTTTCAAAAGTATTTGAGAAAAAATTAAACATTATTTTATACCATGTTCATATATTACTTTTGCTAATACACCATTTATAAATGAGGAACTGTCTTCGGTTGAATATTTTTTGGCTAATTCTACGGCTTCATCGACAACAACTTTGTGCGGAACTTCTTCCACAAACATTAGTTCTGTTATGGCAATTCTCATAATATCTTTGTCAATTTTTATTAATCTGTCAAAATCCCATCCGATTGCAAAGTCTTTAATTTGCTTATCAACTTCTTCATGATGTGCCTTAAAAGCTTCAGCTATCTTTAACGTATAAGCTTGAACATCAGTTGTATTTTCAAGAGTTGTAAATTCTGCAATCTCTAAAGCCATTAAGGCTTTTTCTGATATTTCAAGTAATTCATCTATTTTTTCTTTCATATCAGTTGTCATTGGAATTGGTACAGGTACATTGGAAAAACCGATTGGTCTTGCAAGGTTTGTTTCGTGATCTGCTTCATATTCATCAATAGCCTGTTTCATATCAATTAATGGCCCAATTGTAAGCTTCAAGTCATTTGTTGCATTATTCGTTAAAATTCTAACTGATTTTAATAGAATTTGATTAAAATCTTCTGTTGAGTATTTAGAAACAACTTTTTCAAATTGTGAAAATAATATTAAAGCTAATTCTCTTGCTGCTCTTCGTGCTTGCATTATATGTACCTCGTAATTTTTATTTCTATTAAAATATTAACACAAATTTTTTTTCATGGTATATTCAAGTTAGGAGTTTATTATTTAAAAGAAAGGTAGAATATATGAAAAGAGCTATTGTTGTAGTTATTGACTCAATGGGTATTGGTGCAATGCCGGACTGCAAAGATTTTAACGATGTTCCTGAATGTAACACTTTAAAAAATGTTTGCAAATTTAATAATGGTTTGAATGCACCAAATTTGTCGAAGTTAGGTTTGGGTAATATTCAGGATTTTCAAGGTATTGCTCCTGACTCTAATCCTATTGGACAATATGGTACTATGAAAGAAAAATCAAATGGTAAAGATACTACAACCGGACACTGGGAAATGGCAGGTATTGTTTTAAAAGAGGCTTTTAAAACTTTTACTCAAACAGGATTTCCTCAAGATATAATTGATGAATTTGTAAAACGTACAAATTGCGGCGGTGTATTGGCAAACTGTGCAGCGAGCGGTACAAAGGTTATTGTTGATTATAATGATGAACATCAAAAAACAAAATATCCTATTGTATATACAAGTGCTGACAGTGTATTTCAAATTGCAGTCGATACTGATTTAATTCCGCTTCAAACTTTGTACGATTGGTGTCAAATTGCAAGAAAAATGTTTGATGATATTGGTGTTACAGTTTCTCGTGTTATTGCAAGACCTTATCACGTCGTAGATGGTGTTCCTACTCGTATCGGTAAAGATAGACGTGATTATGTATTAGCACCTGACCAAGATACAATTTTAACTGATGTTGCTAACAATAACGGGACAGTTATTGCTATTGGTAAAATAGAAGATATTTTCTGTAAACAAGGTGTTACTCATGCTATACATACAGGCTCAAATACAGAAGGCTTAGAGTTAACCTTAAAAGCAATTAATAATACATTAGATTTGAAATCTATTGAATATAAATCTGTACCAAACGCAGATAAATCATTTATATTTACAAATCTTGTTGATACTGATATGCTTTATGGACATAGAAACGATGCAGCCGGTTATGGTAAGGCAATAGAAGAAATTGATACATATATTCCAAAATTTATTGATGCTATGGGTGATGAAGATTACTTAATTATTACTGCCGACCACGGTTGTGATCCTACTGTACCCGGCACTGACCATACAAGAGAATATGTGCCGATTTTAATATACAGCAAACAATTACCGCCAAAAGACTTAGGTATGTTAGACGGTTTTGATTCTGTTGCTAAATTTATAAAAGAATGGATTTTTTAAATGTTTGTTCTATAATAAATATGTAAAAAAATAGCGTATCACACAAGTAAAAGGAGAAAAACATGAAAGTATCAGTAGAAGATAGCTGCATTGCATGTGGCGCATGCGAATCAATTTGTGAAGCTGTATTTACAGTTTCAGACAAAGCTGAAGTTAATGAATCAGCAGTTGAAGCAAATGCTGATGGTGTAAAAGAAGCTGCAGAAGCATGCCCTGTTGGTGCAATTGTTGTAGAATAGTTTTTACATTAATAAAAACAAAAAAATTCGCTTAAATATTTAAGCGAATTTTTTTGTCTAAAATGTAAAATTATGTTAAAAACATGAACACAAAAGACCTGTTTTGGTGAGGTATTATTTCTTAATATTATTGAGTTTTATGCAAAAAAAATAAATAAAACGTGAATTATCTTGAAAGTTGCAAAATTCAAAAAGTGCGTTATAATTAAAATACAGACTGAAAATCCCTCACCAAAATAGGTCTTGAGTACCAATATGTTGAAGGATTTTTGAAAAAGCACTATGAGTGAACAGTAATGAGTAAACTGTGACCTATGAATAGTGACTTTAACAAGTAGGTTGGGTGAAACCCAACTAAACTTTCAAACCAGTAAAACAAACTGTCATTCTGGCGGATTTGCGGACGGACGGAGTGAAACAAGTCCGGATAGCGAACAGATTGAACGAACAGGGCGAAAGCCCAAAAGTGAAACTCTGTGAGCGTGGAGCAAATCCAAGACAAGGACGTAGCCCGAAGAATCCAGCGGATTTT
>DJYG01000055.1 GCA_002450015.1 Cyanobacteria bacterium UBA6984
ATTTTATCAATTTCATCAATATAAATAATACCTGTTTCTGCTTTTTGAGCATCATATTCTGCATTTTGATATAGTCTTAATAAAATATTTTCAACATCATCTCCGACATATCCTGCTTCAGTAAGAGTTGTAGCATCTGCAACTGCAAACGGTACATCTAATAATTTAGCAAGAGTTTGAGCCAATAAAGTTTTACCGCTACCTGTCGGTCCTACTAGTAAAATGTTTGATTTTTGTATTTCTACCGGATTATTATCTTTGTTGTTTTTGTTATGTCTTAATCTCTTATAGTGGTTATATACTGCAACAGCAAGCACTTTTTTAGCATCATCCTGACCGACAATATGTTCATCAAGATAAGCTTTTATTTCATGCGGTTTTGGAATAGCTTTTTCTCCTGAAGAGGAGTCTTTTTCTTTAGCTGAACCTTCTTTTTCTTTTCCTTCAAAAAATTCTTCATCAAGAATTTCATTACAAAGTTCAACACACTCGTCACAAATATAAACTTCAGGACCGGCGATTAATTTTTTAACCTGATCTTGAGTTTTTCCGCAAAATGAACATTTTAATCTGCTATCATCGTGCTTTGGCATTATTTTCTCCTATTTTACAGCATCTCTTGATACAACTTTATCAATCATACCATATTCTAAAGCTTCTGCAGGTGTCATGATATAATCACGGTCTGTATCTTTTTCAATTTTTTTGATTGATTGACCTGTATTTGATGCTAAAATTTCGTTTAATGATTTTTTAATTCTTATAATTTCAGCAGCTTGAATTTCAATATCAGTAGCTTGACCTTGAGCTCCGCCTAAAGGTTGGTGAATTAATACTCTCGAATGAGGTAAAGCCATACGTTTACCTTTTGTTCCTGATGAAAGTAAGAATGCACCCATAGAAGCTGCTTGACCTAAGCAGATTGTAGATACATCTGCTCTGATGTGCTGCATTGTATCATAAATTGCAAAACCAGCCGTAACAGAACCACCTGGGCTGTTAATATATAACATAATATCTTTTTCAGGATTTTCACTATCTAATAATAGTAACTGTGCTACAACTAAGTTAGCAACCATATCATCAATTTGTGTTCCTAAAAAGATAATTCTTTCTCTTAATAATCTTGAAAAGATGTCAAAAGAACGTTCACCTCTGCTTGATTGTTCAATTACTACAGGTACGAAACTCATTTTTATTTTTCCTTTCTTATACTTATAATTATATCTTATGTTCTAAAATTTTTCTTTAAGCTTTTTTGGTTACGTAATTAATTTTGTTATTTTCAACTAAGAAATTAGTAACTTTTTCGCTCAAAATTTGTTGTGAAACTGCACTTAGCATTGTTGGATTCATTGCTAATTGTTTCATAACTTCTGATTTTTCAACACCGTAAGAATATTGCATTTCAGCTACTTTTGCTTGCATATCATCAGTAGTCATTTCAATATTTTCTAATTTTGCAATTTTATTAATTACAAGAGTATTTTTAATTCTTCTTATAGCATCTTCTTGAGTTGATTGCATAATTTTATCTTCACCTTGTTGTTCAACAGCTTGTTGGTACGTAAATCCTTGTTCAGAAAGACGCATTTTATATTCGTTTAATAAAGAATTTTGTTCACGTTCAATCATTGAAGGTTGAATTTCAATTTCAACAGATTCAAGAATTTTTTCGAAAACAGCCAATTCTGCTGCATGTTTGTCACGTGTTTCTTTATCTTTTTGTAAAAAGTCTTTAATATCTTTTTCAAGAGCTTCTACTGAATCAAAACCAAGTTTCTTAGCAAATTCTTCATTTAATTCAGGTTTTACCTTTTGTTTGATTTCATGTAATTTTATTTTAAAAGTTGCAGGAGCTCCTGCTAATTTTGCTTCGTGGTAATCTTCAGGGAATTTAACTTCAATATCAAATTCTTCACCTGTACTATGGCCAACTAATTGTTCTGCAAAACCTTTAATAAAGTTTGAATGAGCAATATCTAATGTATAGTTTTTACCATCACCGTGTTCGATTTTTTCTCCATTTACATAACCGTCAAAGTCAATTTTTACTAAATCTGTTTCACAAGCAGGTCTGTCAACAACAACTTCGTATGTAGCAGCTCTGTCTAGCATATTTTGTAATGATTTATCGTATGCATCATCAGGAATAACATATTCTTCTACATCAACTGTCAAATCTTTATATTGTTTTAAGTCAAATTCAGGTCTAACTTCTACTTTTGCTGTAATTTTTAAATCTTCTCCTACTTTAAAATCATAAGAATCAACTGTTGGTTGAGAAATTACGTCTAACTCATTTTCTTTAATAGCTTGTTGAAATACTTTTGGTAGTAAAGATTCTAAAGCTTCGTATTTAATTCTTTCAGCACCAACGTGTTGCTCAACAACATTTCTTGGAGCTTTTCCACGTCTAAAACCAGGTATATTTATATGTTGAGAAATTCTCACAGATGCTTTGTTGTATGCTTCAACAGCTTCTTTTGCCGGAAACTCAATATTCATTTTAACAATGTTATTTTTTTCTTTTTCTAATTCGATTTTCATAATTTTCACCTTACTTTTCTACTGAATAAATTATATCAGGAAAAGATTGATTGTAAAGTTTTTAACAATCTATGGTAAAATATTTTTAGGAAAAAAGTATGTTAAAAATTATAGAAAAAGCGAAAATAGAGCATAATCTTACAAAGAGTGAAATAATTGTACTTTTATCAGATAATTCAATAAACGATATTTTATACAAAGCGGCGGATAGTGTAAGAAAAGAATTTGTTGGAGATGAAGTTCATTTAAGAGGATTAATTGAATTTTCGAATATTTGCAAATGTTCTTGTAAATATTGCGGATTAAGAAAAGATAATTCAAAGCTGGAGCGATATAGACTTTCTAAAGAAGAAATTATTAATTTTGCAAAAAAAGCAAGTAAATATGGTTATAAAACAGTTGTTTTGCAGTCAGGAGAAGATGCTTATTTTTCTGCGGAAATTATTGAGAATATAATAAAAGAGATTAAAAAATTTGATTTGGCTGTTACATTGAGCATGGGTGAAAAATCTTTTCAAGAATATAAAATTTATAAAAATGCAGGCGCAGACAGATATTTAATTCGTATTGAAACAACAGATAAAAATTTATATGAACAAATGCATCCAAATATGAGTTTTGAAAACAGATTAAGATGCTTAGATGATTTAAAAAAATTGAATTATGAAGTTGGAAGCGGCTGTCTTGTTGGATTGCCAAATCAATCAATAGATTCGCTTGCAGACGATATTTTATTTTTTAAAAAAATTGATGCAGATATGATAGGTATAGGTCCTTTTATACCGAATCCAAATACACCGTTGAGTGAAGCACGAGGCGGAAGCTTTGAACTTGCTTTAAAAGTTATGTCAATTACAAGATTGTTGATGCCTACAATAAATATTCCGGCAACTACTGCAATGGAAACTTTAAACCCAAATGGCAGAATTATAGCATTGCAATCTGGTGCAAATGTTGTAATGCCTAATGTAACAGAAGGTGATTACAGACGAAAATATGAAATTTATCCGGGTAAAATTTGTGTTGGTGACACTCCAAATCAATGTTGGAACTGTATTGGAGCCAAAATAGAATCTATTGGCAGAACTATTTCTAACAACTATGGATTTCATAAAAAATAAGTTTTGATAAAAATTAACAAGTTTGATTTGAATAAAAATATGGATATTTGTTTTTTAGTTTACTAAAAATTGCAGAAATACTATTTGATGTAATGATGTAATTAATTTACATTTTAAACATTTAAAAGACTCGTCTGATAATGTTTCGACGAGTCTTTTAAAAAATTGGGTGTGGAGGGATTCGAACCCGCGACCAATTGATTAAGAGTCAACTGCGCTACCACTGCGCCACACACCCGTATTTATTTGTCAAACTGTGGTGGTAGCTTAGCGCTACCTTACCTCTCACAAAACGATACTTAATCGTTTTGTTCGGCAGAGTGCCACACACCCGTATTTATTTGTCAAACTGTGGT
>DJYG01000018.1 GCA_002450015.1 Cyanobacteria bacterium UBA6984
AACATTAAATAAACACGAGGATATTAAGAGAGAGAGTATAAAACCTTGTTAATAAACCAATTTCAACATGCTGAAATTAATTTATATTCTATTTAATTTGGAATTTATTATTTATTCCTTACTCTTATATAAAGTATTTTTCTGTTTAAAAATTGCCTTTCCCCATTTCATGCCTGTTTTGACCTATTCAAACAAGATTATTTAACCTCAATCATGCTTTTACATGACAAAAATTTTACTTTGTCTTATTATATTTTTAGGAAAAGAGGTTTAAATTATGGCAAAGAATAGAATTGGAATTGATATTGGCGGTACAAACATTAAAATTGCACTTGTTAGCAAAACCGGTGAAATTATTTATTCAAATTCAATACCTACTCGTTCGGAAATGGGTTATGAATATACAATCAATAATATAAAACAAGCTATATCAACTCTTATGGAAGAAACAAAATCTTCAAAAAATGATATTGATGGTATTGGTTTTGGATTTCCGGGTCAGGTCGATTATAAAACAGGCGTTGTAAAAAATCTTCCAAATATTCCTGGATGGATTAATGTACCAATTGCCGAAATTATTGAAAAAGAATTTGGAATTACAACAAAAATTGATAATGATGTACGTTGTGCTGCACTCGGTGAACTTAATTATGGTGCAGGCAAAGGTTGCGAAAATTTAGTTTGTATAACGGTGGGTACAGGTATCGGTTCTGGAATTATTTTAAACGGTAAATTAGTTAGAGGGGCAAGTAATGCTGCAGGTGAAATTGGTCATATAAAATTATTTGCACAAGGCGATAAACTTTGTGGTTGCGGCGATTATGGATGTTTAGAAGCATACGTTTCAGGTCCATCTATTGTTGAAATGGCTAATGACTATATTAGAGGCGGAAAATCTACAAAATACAGAGAGATGGCTAATGGCGGAGAAATTACTCCTTTCATCGTTGCTCAAGCCGCCTTACAAGGTGATGTTGTCGCTAAGCGTATTTATACAATTATGGGTGAATATCTAGGTACAGGTCTTGCAAGTGTCGTAAACTTATTAAATCCTGAAAAAATAATTATTGGCGGTGGTGTTGCAGGATGTGGAGATTTATTATTAACACCTGTTAAAGAAACTCTTATGAAACGCGCAATGCAAATATCTGCAGAAGCCGTTCAAATTGTACCTGCACAACTTGGCAATACCGCAGGAGTTATTGGTTCAAGTTTACTTGTAGAATCATAAATATGGCTGTTTATTTCTTTTATGGTGATGAAGATTATAATATAGAGCAAGCTATTGACAAACTAAAACAAGGGCTTGATAAAAATTTTGCTGCAATGAATTTTAGGATATTTGATAATCCTACATATACAGATTTAATTGATGCTATTCGAGCACAAGGTATGATGTTTGGTAAAATGCTTACTGTAATAAACTGCAAAAATTATTTTGGCAAATCTTCAGATAAAAAAGACGTAAGTAATGATTCAAAAAGTTTATTTAATGATAATCAACTTAAAGAAATAGAATTGTCACTTGAAAATTGTGCAAATAATTCGGATATTGTTTTTGTTGCAATTTTACCTCGGAATGAAAATAAAAAAATAGATTCAAGAAAAAAATTATTCAAAATTCTTTCAAAATTTAATGCACAAGAATTTCCAACATTTAAATTAAATTATTACGGGAAAAAAGATTTTTCAAATTGGATAAAAAAACAAGCAAAAAGTAAAAATATAAATGTTGGTCAAGATGTTATTGATATTTTGATTGAACAAATAGGTAATAATTTGCGTGAAATTGATATGGAATTAGAAAAATTGAAACTTATAGCCTATCCAGAAAAAACAATAACAGCAAAAATGGTTAAAGAAATTTGCATATCGAATGAAGATTTATTCAATTTTACTGAACTTATTATGTCACAAAATTATGACAAAGCTCTTATCGAGTATAAAAAATTGTTGGATAAAAAGCACCCTCTAGAAATTTTATCGGCAACACAAACTATTTTGAGAAAAAGAATTTTACTAAAATTGAATGTTAATAAACCAATTAATGAGATTATGACTATAACAGGTATGTCTGAAACACAAATTCAGGCAATATTAAGAAACTCTACGAAACAAACATTAAAGTCTTTAGTAAATTTAAAAAAGCAATTAACAGAAGCAGAGTATCGTATAAAATCCGGAATATCAACAAACGCTGAAAGTGAGGTGCAAGATGCACTTATCAGATAAATATCCGTTTCTTATAAAATATTTTGAAAGTGGGATTAAAAACCCTGAAAAATCTATTGCACATAGTATTCTTTTTTATGGTAATGATATTAATGCTCAGTATAAACTTGCAATATACATTTCCAGATTGTTAAATTGCAAACAAGACAAAAATTTTGACTGTAATTGTTTAAATTGTAACTGGATTAATAATGGCGAACATCCCGCCGTTTTAACGATTTCACGTAAGGATAACAAACCTGATGATGATGAGTCAAAAACCGTAATTTCACTAAAACAAGCGGCAAAAATTAAACAATCACTTCTAAATTCCTCTGATTTTCATCGTGTTTTTATATTTTGTGATAGAGATGATGATAATAATATTTTAGGATTAAACAGACTTAATTTTCAAGAAGAAACTGCAAATGCGCTTTTAAAAACTATTGAAGAGCCTCCTAAAAACACGACTTTTTTCTTTTTGACAAGAGATAAGAATGATTTAATTTCTACAATAATATCTCGTTCTCAATGTTTTTTTGTTCCTTCTTACGAAAATGAAATTATTGATTGGACACCAATAAAAGATATTTTCGAAAATTATTTTGAATTTGAAAGAAAAGATGTTTTTAATGTTGCTTGTTCTTTAAACAATTTATCTAAAAATAGCATTGAAACCCTTGAACAAATTCAAAGTTATATTTTATCACTTATGAAAAGCAATTATAATAACAAACCGTTTTTAGTCAAACTTTTACATGATATTGAAGCTGTGGAATATACAAAAAAACAAATTATATCAAAAGTAACACCCTTAAATGCTTTCGAAAATTTATGCATTGACATTATCAAGTAACTCATTATAAATTTTTATCGTTGTCAGACAGATTTTTAATTTTCTGTCAACTAAGCTTTTTATTGTATATTCATAGCATTCCAAAAGAGCTTTGTTTAAGCCGTTTTTTTCTTCCAAAACCTCTAAAATATGATTACGCCAAGATTTATCACGTGTATTGGGTTCAATTTTATCCGCAAGAAATATTATTTTTTCAAAATCTGTCATATCTTCTCTGCCAACAGTATGACAATATATTGAATTTAATATTTCCCTATCACATACATCAAACATTTCTTTTGCTAAATATGCTCCGGCAGGTGAGTGATATGTTTTAGGATTTAGTAATTCTTCCATATTACAATGCATTTTATCGGTCAATATTTCTCGTAAAATTTCATTATCATAACATTTCGCACAATCATGCAATAAACCTGCTAAATAAGCTTTTTTTTCATCTAAATTATATTTTTTTGCTAAATCTTTTGCACAATCTGCAACACCCAATGTATGATAAAATCTTTCTTTATCAAGATTTTCTTCAAGCCATTTTTTTATTTCGTCAATTGTTTTCATTTTTATATAGTCCGTTTCTTATTATATAATTTTCTACTTTTTCAGGTAATAAGTTTGATATAGATTGATTATTTTTTATATAATTCCTTATGTTTGTTGAAGAGATATTCACAAAAGGCATTTTGGTAAATTTAAAGTTGTAACCTTTTTCTCTTAATATTTCAAAATCTTCAGATTTAAAATCATTTTCTCGCACAAATACTATAAATTCAACTAAATTCTTTAGCTCTTCAGCTCTGTACCAGTGTTCAATATTTCTAAAGGCATCAGTGCCTATAATAAAATTAATTTTGTTATCTATATCATTATAAAGTTCATATAATTTTTTAATTGTATTATATGTATATGAATTTTGTTCAGATTTAAATTCTATATCACTGACTTTAAAAGAAGAATAATCCTCCAAAGCTAATTTAACCATATTAAAACGATGGTTAGCAAGAATTTTATCAATATTTTTATGAGGCGGAATATACGAAGGTATAAATAATATCAAATCAAAATCAAAATTTGATTTAACATAATTAGCTACGGCTATATGTGCATTATGAATAGGATTAAAAGTTCCGCAATATAAGCATAGTTTCATTTTATATACCTTCCTAATATATTTTAATACAAAAAAGAGTCGAATTACTTCAACTCTTTTAACTTTATTTAATTATGATGCAGAAACTATTTGTTTATATTTTTCCGCTTAATTAAGACTATGCAACAATATTATTTGCTTGTTTTTTAGCTTGAATTTTATTTTTAATTTTATTAACTAAATTCAAAATGACTGTTGCTACAACTGCTGCACCTAAAAGGGAAGCGGTTGAGTTTGAAGAAGATTTTGATTTTTTATTGTCAGCCTTTTCTTCAGATTTTACTTCTATTTTTTCAGATGAAACTTTAACACTATCAGATTTTTTTTCTAATTCTGTTTTAACTTCACCTACACTATCTTGTTTTTTTGCAGTTATTTCGCCTTTATTTTTTTTTGACTCTGATACAGCTTTATCTTCAGATATTTCTTCTTTTTCCTTCAAAACTGCTGTAAATTTATCAAGAGTTGAAATAAGCGGATTTAACTTGTTGCTTAGCTGATTTCTTAAGTTATCTGCGTTATGCGGATTTTTTGCAACTTCCATCTGAGCTTTTGCTTTTACAGCTTGTGATAAAATTTCAGGCATATTTAGTGCAAAACTGTTTTTGTCTTGTAATGCTCTGTAATAATCGTTTTCAAAATCGTTGTCAACACGCAGTTTCCAGTTTTCCGGATGGTCTTGACCACCTCGATTATAAGTTTTATTTATTCCGAAGAAGTCAACAAACATCATTTGAAGATTTTTTGAACTTCTAAATAATTCTGTAAATTTAGCTTTAACATGTTCTTGTGGACTGTTAATAATTTTATTTTTGTATTCAGCACGTTCTTTACCTTTTATTGGATCAGGATTTAAATATCCTGAAAGGTAATCTACATTCCAAGAGTCAGAATATCTTGTTCCGTCCCTTTTAATCATTTCACTTGCCGGTGTTGAATCATGAGAGCCTACAAGAGTCCAGTTGTCTTGAGGAGTATTTTCCGCTCTGCGCCATTCTGTTTGTGTAATACCAGGAAGATGTTCTTGACCGTGATATATATCATTAAATGTTGGAGTTGTAGAGCATAAATCTTCCCATACAGCTTCATTTTTATCTGCGCCATATTCTTTAAATGTAGGAAGAACTATTTTACTTAAAACTTTTTTGAAATTACCCTGAGGGTCAACTTCCGGCATGTATGAAACATTATTTGCCCATAATCTGTCACGTCTTACTTCGCCATTTTGTCCTTTAACAACAGAATCTTCTTTATATACATACGGATCAACAAGTCCAAGAGCGTGGTCTATTCTTACGTTATCGTAATTTTTTAAAGAATATGCAATTTTTTCTTTTAATAATTTACCGCTTTCGCCTAATTTACCGTCTTGTTCAAATAATTTTTTAGGATCTAATACCGGAATACCCCAAGTTTGAGGACCATTATTAACACCACCAAATGGGCAGCCCAACTTCCAACCTTTTAAGAATGCACCTTGATTAGCCCATACATCACTTTGGTTAAAACCTACAAGCAAATCACCTATATAATTAAATCCTATTTCTTTTCTTTTATTGTTGCTTTCTTTTAATTGTTTGTCGGCAATGAACTGTACAAAAGAATTTTCATCAACTTCTTTGCCATATTTATTCATTAATTCGGCATGGCGTTCTTTTGCTTTTGCATCTCCGGCTTTTAAATTTTGCGGTAAATTCTTATCAGTTTCATTCCATTTTTCAAAATCATCTGAACCGTTTACTTTTGAAAGAACTTTAAATAAACCGTCATTTTCTACCCAATTTTTATTTTCTTTTTTGAAAGCTTCAAATTCTTTATTTAATTTTAAAGCATCTTTATCTTTTGCTTCAACTTTTGTCCTAAATGTTGAATAAGCTTCTTTTGTTGCTTTTTCATATCCAGCAAAAGCTTTATCAAAATTTGTATAGTTGTAATTTTTTTCTTTTGAATCTTTATTTTGAACTGTTAATTCATTATATGTTTTATCGCTCAAAATGTTTGCATATTTTTTTGTTTTTAACGCTTCTAAATCAATAAACAATTCATTTTTAGCGAATACTTTTGAAATATATGGCGAGTTGTCTTTTTTACCGATTGTTCCGCCAGGTCCTAGTTGAACAGCATTAAAGCCGTTTAATTTTAAGAAATCAACAAATTTGTCTGCGCCTTTTGAATAAGGTGAACCGATTGAAGTATCACGCTTGTCTGATGGAAAACTTGAGCCGTGAACTATCATTGACAAATTTTTCACTTCTAAATAATCCAAAGCGTCATGGATTGCTTTAGAGTATTCAGGTTTTTCTTCTTCCTTCAATTTTCTGCCGAAACCGACATTGTTTGTGTAATTTGGTCTGATTGGATTTGTTATTGCATGTATTTTCATATTCAATTTAAGTAGCGTGAAAATTTTTTTTGCTACTATACCTCCCCAATTATTTCAAAATTGTAATAATTTGTTACTTCTTCTTGAGCCAAAACCGTCAAATCGTTGATATATTGCGATAAAACAACAAAAGTCATGTGGCGGATTTCAATTGGCACTACAAGTATAATATTTTCTATTCCATTTTCTTTTGCAAATTTTAAAAGCTTCAGGGCTACTCTTTCGACAGTATTGCCATCAACTTTAACAATATTATCCATATCATCAGTGCCATCAAATAAATCTGATATTGTTTTTTCTTTTAATTCCAAACCTTGTATTGTTCCTTCAATATTAGCATAACGGCTTGCAATATATCTTGAAAGTGAAAATCTTATTTTATCTAACAAAGCATCTTTGCTTGCTTCATCTGAAAAATCATTAATTTTTTCAAAAACATAAACGATATCTTTTATAGAAACACGTTCTCGGATTAGATTTACAAGAATATATCTCAGTTCTGCAATTGAAATAAAATCTGGGATAATATTATCAACAAGATATGGATTTTTTTGAGAAACAATTTCTACATACTTATTAACATCATCATAATCCAATAATTCTTCAATATATTTGATGGCAACAAATTCAACTGCTCTTGCAATATATTCTGAAGGAGTCATGCCTTTTTGCCAAAAATCTTTTGTTTTTTCTTCAGGAATCCATACGACTTTTTTTCCGTTAATTACATCATAATCAGTGTGATAGTCTTTCTTTTTACCTTTATAGTTTATATCTTCTTGGAAAAACATTACATGTTGCGGATAAACAAAAGAATTTAAAACGCTTAAGCCTCTGATATTTATAGAAAATTCATAAGGTGCAAGCATTTCATCATCTCTAAATATAATTTTTGGAATTACATAACCTAAATCATCAGCTATTTTTTGTCGTGTTTTTACTGTTTCACTCAACAAATCAGTTTCATTATCAGGGGATACAAACTCTAAAATTTGTTCACTTAAATGAATTGAGAATTTTTCTAACTGCAAAGTTGAAAACATTGCATCAGGAGAAATTGCTTTAATTAAATTTTGCTGTAAATTTTCTAATTCTTTAAGTCCTGCCGACATTTTATCATTCAAATTTTTACGTTGTTGTGTTCCTGCTTCTTCTTTTTCAAGCATGCCTTTTACTTTGGCAATTTTTTTCTTTTGTTCTCTTATTTTTGCCTGAATATCTTTGCATGTTTCGTATGGCGAAAGCTTTGCCGACAACATTTTTTCCATTTTACTTTTAAATGCCGTAATATTTACTACATCATCAAATGTGTTTTCACTATCTGCTTCTTTTACGAATATGCAGTTATATTGAAAACCTTCATCAGTTTCAACTTCGCTCATACTGTACAAATCCCACCCGTCTTCTGACATTTCGTTCAGTAAATTTTGTAATGGAAGTGTACTTTCACTTGGAACAGTTTTTATAACGTACTGTAATTTTGAATTTTTATTTGTCATTGTTTTATCCTTACCAATATCATCTATAATACAAATTACTACTTTCCAGTTTTTAATTTTGAAATAACCAAATCTGTAACATCAAGTCCGCCAACGAAAATTACTCTGTAATCAAAGATTGCATCAAGTTTTTGTTCAACTAAAACTTGTTTTGCTGCCTCTTGAATTTTATTATATACTTCTTCTTCTTTTTTTAGCTTAAATGTTACATAAGCAGATTGTTTTGCTTCAAATTCCTTTTTTGTTTTTTCTTCAAAATTTTGTTTCTTTAATGGCGTATCCAAAGCTTTATATTGCTTTTCTTTATCAACTAAAAATTGTTGCAATTCCAAGCCTTTAGCGTCAACTTCTTTTGCTGCGGTTTGAGCAAAAGCATAATTATCTTGAACTTTTTTATAATCAATAAAACCAACACCTTCAGCAAAAGCCTGAGCATTAATTGACAAAATAATTGCGCTGACAACAGCAAGTATAGCATTTTTTAAGTTTTTCATTTGACCTCCTTTTATAAAAAACGTTAATACATCATATCACCAACACCAAATGTGAAGTAACCGTTTCTACGTGTTGCTCCCATTGGATTTGTAAGCGGAACACCATAATCAATTGATAATGGTCCAAGTCCCGGAATATATATTTTTATACCAACACCGGCACTGATAGCCTGTCCCGGTCTGTCATATAATTTATTTGTTAAATTATCAGCCCCAAAAACTTTACCGGCATCAACAAAGAATGATAATTTTAAATTATCAAAAAACGGAACTTTCTTAATTCTGTCTAAGAATAACAACGGTGTATTTAATTCCGCAGAACCCATAACAAAGCCATTACCTGTACCAACAGTACCCATTCTATAACCTCTAACCGTGTATGGACCTCCTAAACGATATTGCATAACTTCAGGTGTATGTTCTGCACCATGAATTATTCCACCGGCCTTTGCAGTTAAAGAAAATGATGATTTACTCATTACAGGAAAATATCTCTTTATTGAACCTTGCAATTTACCATGAGTTTTCTTAATACCATTTAAAGCTACGTTTTCAGAAAATTTTACACTTGCAAGAACACCATTTCTTGTGTTTACAGAAGAATCTCTGGTATCATATATCAAGCCCGGAGCAAGCGAAACAAAAAATCCGCCTTCTAATTGTTCATTTCTTGCCCTTCTGAGTGCGGCTTCGTTAAATGCTGCACCTTGTTTTGCAATTGCACGTTTTCTAAGTGCATTGTAATCACCTTCTTTAACATTTACATTTTCTAAACCTAATGTAAATGTTGCAGATAAATTTTCATTTTCTTTTATTCTGTGTGCAAGACCAAACTCTGCTCCAAATCTTTGTTCCATTGCCAACGGAACTTGATATGAACCAAAATCTCTAAAGAATAATTTTGCTGATAATGAATTGTCAGCATTTAAGAAATATGGTTCAAAGAAATTAATTTCTGCTTGCAAGTTTGCTCTGCGTAATACTGAAGAATCACTCATAACAACACCTGTACCGGCAAGGAAATTAGCACCTATGCGTTGACCTCTGCCCAGAAAATTATTATCAGTAATACCAACAGAACCGAAAAAACCTGTTGCAGAATCAATACCTGCACCAAGAGATAGTGTTGCAGAACGTTGTTCTTTTACGTCTATTGTAATATCGTAAGTATCAGGATTTTCATAAGATGGTTCAATATCACGATTTACATCTTTAAATGCTTGAGTTGCATATAATCTTACCAAATCAGCTTTTAATAGATTTTCATTGTAAACCATGCCGGGTTCTGTTAATATATTTCTTTGGATAACATAATCTTTTGTTTTTTCGTTACCTGTAATAGAAATTGAATTTATTATACCTTCTGATATTTTTAAGTTGATTGTACCGTCAGGGTCATCATAAAATTCGCTCACTCTTGCTAATATATAACCTTTATTTGCATAATAGTTTTGAATATTTTCTATTGCATCATTTATTTGCGCTACATTTTGAGGTTTTCCTCTGAGAGGCAGCAGATATGACAGAATTTCTTCTGTGGAAACAACAGTATTTCCTTCAATTGTAAAATCGGTTATAGGCATATTTTCTTCTACAATAAGTCTTAAAGTAATTGAATTGTCCGCATTTTTAATAGGAATTGCCTTTAATCGGTCAGAAAAAAAGCCCATTTGATATATTCTTTTTAAATCCGTTTGAAGTAAATCTCTGTTATATACATCACCTGAATGCAGCTGCATTTTTTCTAAGATATATTCAGGTTTAATTACATTCGGACCTGATATTTCAATATCTTTAATATACATTTTTGCATCATCATCGACGGATATTAAGGGCTTTTTCACCTTTTGTGTTTGGTCTGAATTTTCAATCGCAAACACACTTGTCGCACCTGCAACAAGCATACAAAATATGAGTAATAGTTGATATATATATCTAAGCGAGTTCAAAACTCAAACCCTAATCTTTTTTCTTCTCCGTTCGAGCTATTTATATTTTTGTTATTCAAACGAAATTTGTGTACTATCTATTATACAAAAATTATATATTAAACATGACATGATTTCCAATAAATTTTTCATGTTAACACTATTGTTACAAACAGTATAAATGTAGATATAATAGATATCTTGCCAAAAACAAAAATTATGATATAAAAAATTATTTATGTAAAAAAACAATATATAAAATATAAAAAATTCAATCAAATATTTAATATGTTTTGAAATAGATAAAAGCTAGTTATAGACATTTATTTTTTTATATCAATTACAAAAGCTTATTAAATATTAAAAGTCTATTATCTAAGTTTTTTTATCAGTATCATGGTTTGCAAATGATTTCATATAGTTTTCATTCAGACTTTGTTCTATAATCTATTAAAGCGACATTTTTTGCTGTTTTTTGTTAGCAGCAATACTTGATGTAATTATTTCCTTCTAACTTTTTGTTGCATAATCATACAAATAATACTTAAAGGGTGGGTTATATACTTATGTGTTACAAAAATATTTATTTTTATAATTAACGTTTGTTTTGTGGATTCATCAATTTTGATCCGTATAAAAGCGGACAGGAATTACCTTTCCAACTACCGTTAATTATTATATTATTTTCATCTGTTTCAATAGTTTTTTTGCAGAAGTCAGCTATGGTTTCTCCTCCAATGCTAAAAACAGTTTCATTGCCTTTTTTATCTGTCGAGCTAATAGAAATTCCACCGGAATTTCTACTATTACTATAATCGTAATCAATCCAAATGAATAAATTTTTACCTGCAATATTTTTTTCTTCGTCCGGATAGCCCCATTGTTTTATCATAGCATCAAGAGGATAACCTATCCAAGACTTTATGCACCTATCCATAAAAGTTTCCCAACCATACGCACATGTAGTAGTTAACAGTAAACAAGTTAAAATAATTTTTTTCATGATAAAACATAACCTCACAAAATAGTGTCGCTTTAAAAATATTTTGCGCTAATAATTTTTTATACATTACAAGCCACACCTAGTGTTTTTTTTTTTTATGGCGGGGGACACATCAAGGTTCAAACTTTTTAGGAAATATTACGAACTCTTGAACGATACCCCTAATGCCCGAAAGATATGTTTTCTCATATCTTCACTCAAAATGGTAGCATAAATATTAGGAATTATCAAAACTATGAACTACTTATTTTAATGTCAATAATAATGTCATTTTGAATTTGCCATCAGCTTTTACATAGTGTTTGCCGTTTTTAGCAAATTTAAAGTTTTCACCTGCTTTAATTGTATGTTCTTTGCCCTCATAGCCGATTATACCCTGACCGTCAAGAGCAAATATTAATGCTTCCCCTGGAGCAGAATGTTCAGAAAGCCCAGTTCCTTCATCAAAACTCATAATAACAAATTTTAATTTAGGGTCATTGATTAAATCCATATTAACAATTCTGCCTTCTTGATATGGAAGCAAATCTGCTAATTTTAATACTTTTCCTGCTTCTAAAACTTCGTTCATATTTGACTCCTTTCTTATGGCTATTTCGGTATAAATACAGCCTGTTTTAGTTCTCATTCCGACAGGTTCACCCATTGGAAGAACAATACTTTCATCTTTATTTAATTCCCATACTTTATTATATGCCGTATAAACATCCATTTCGCCTGAATTAACTATGCAAATTTTAGGATATTCATAAGTTTCGGCACTAATATCAGTATTTTGGGCAAGTGAAAAATAGTTTATATCATAACCATTTTCACTATATATCGTTTTTGAAACCGTACAGCCTTTAACTGTCGGATTATCATTACTTATTGAAAATATTTCGCCTGTTTTTTCTTTCATTATATTTACCCCTTACACTTCGTTTTGACTTAATGTATCTTTTAAGGTTTGAGCCGATTGTTGGAGTTTAGATATTTCTTCTTCATTTAATTGAATAGGAACTAAACACTCAACCCCATCTTTACCGACTATTGCAGGCATACTTAATGAAATTCCTTCAATCCCGAAATCACCTTTCATAAGTGAAGAAATCGGAAGTATTGATTTTTCGTCTCTTACAATGGCTTCACAAATGCGTTTTACAGCCATTGCAACACCATAATATGTTGCTTTTTTCTTCTCTATAATTTCATAGGCACTATTTTTAACATTTTCTGCAATTCTTTTCATTGCTTCATCATGGTTAAAATGCCCTCTCATTTCACAGAATTTATTTAAAGGTATTCCTGAAACATTAGCAGATGACCAAGCAGCGATTTCACTATCTCCATGTTCACCTATAATAAATGCGTGAACACTTCGGGAATCAACATTTAAGTGGTTTCCGAGTTCATATTTTAATCTTGCTGTATCAAGGACAGTTCCCGAACCAATGACTTTATTTTCAGGAAGTCCTGAAAGTTTTTGAGCAACTGTTGTTAGTATATCAACAGGATTTGCAACAATAAGCAGAACCCCGTTAAAATCTCTTTTCTTGATTTCAGGAATAATGGATTTAAAAATAGATATATTTTTCTTTACTAAATCAAGTCTTGTTTCTCCCGGTTTTTGATTAGCACCTGCTGTTACAATAATCAGACTTGCATCTTTTATATCATCATAATCTCCTGCATAAATCTTTATAGGTTTTGCAAACGGAACCCCATGGCTAATATCCAATGCTTCTCCTTCTGCTTTAGATTTATCCGCATCTATCAAAACCATTTCTGAAAATAATCCTGATTGCATTATTGCAAACGAACACGCAGCACCCACAAATCCACAGCCAATCATAACGACTTTTCTGACATTTGTACAATTCAAGCAATTTTTTTCCATTTGTATTACCTCTTGATTTACTTCTGATTATACTTTTAGTATAAAACATGTTCATAAACATTTCTGTTGTTTTTCCAACAAAATTATTTATACAATAAAAAGGCGATTTTTCAACCGCCCCTTTGAAAATAACGAAATTATTTTGTCAATATTTCTTTTAAATCCTGTTCAGGTGTTGTAGTTGCTCCAATTTTAAATTTATCAATCAACACATTTAAAACATTTGGTGAAACAAAGGCAGGTAAACTTGGGCCGAGTTTAATATTTGTAATTCCTAAATACAACAATGTTAAAAGAACACAAACTGCTTTTTGTTCATACCAAGAAAGGACTATTGATAGCGGTAAGTCATTTACTCCACAATTAAACACTTTTGCAAGTTCTACCGCAACTTTTATTCCTGAATAAGAATCGTTGCATTGACCTAAATCTAATAATCTTGGAATCCCTCCAATATCACCCAATTCCAAATCGTTAAATCTGTACTTACCACAAGCACATGTTAAAACAAGAGTATCTTTGGGGGTTTGTTTCACAAATTCAGTATAATAATTTCTACCTGGTTTTGCACCGTCACATCCACCTACTAAAAAGATATGTTTTAATGCACCTGTCTTAACAGCATCAACAACCTTATCTGCAACAGATAAAATTGTATGGTGTCCAAAACCAACAGTTATTGTTTCTCCTCCATTAATTCCTGGCATTTTCTTAATTTCTTTGTAGCCAACAAGTTCAAGTGCTTTATTTATAACTGATGTAAAGTCTTTATGACCATTTTTATCTGCCTTAATATATTCACATTCAGGATAATGTACTGCTGCAGTTGTAAATACTCTATCTTTATATGAGTCTTTTACTGGCATTATACAGTTTGTTGTAAATAAAATTGCACCCGGAATATTATCAAATTCTTTTTGCTGATTTTGCCATGCAGTACCGAAATTACCCTTTAAATGTTCATATTTTTTTAGTTCAGGGTAAGCGTGAGCAGGGAGCATTTCGCCATGGGTATAAATATTTATTCCCTTACCTTCTGTTTGCTCTAATAGCATTTTTAAATCGTGCAAATCGTGTCCTGTTATAACTATAAACGGTTTTGCCTCAATATTTTTTGTAACAGTTGTAGGTTCAGGGTTTCCATAAGTTTCAGTATTTGCTTTATCAAGCATTTCCATACATTTGAAATTAACCTCTCCTGTTTTTAGAACAAGAGCAATTAGTTCTTCTACGGATAAATCTTTCTCTAATACTGATAAACCTTCATAGAAAAAGTTATTAACAGTTTCATTTTTATATCCAAGCACCCACGCATGATGAGCATAAGCAGCCATACCTTTTAAACCGAATAAAATCAGTGATTTTAAACTTCTGACATCAACATTATCATTCCATAGAGTTTTCATATCAAACTTATTATTGTTTATCATAGTTTTTAGGGACTCATTATCAAAATTAGCATTTGTAATTGTTGTAAAAAGACCTTCTATGATTTTTAGTGTAGTTTCATCATTTGGTGTAGTTTTAGATAGTTCTATTAAAGAACTGATGACCTCATCTTGAAGATTTGCAGTATCTTCTTTTTTTCCACAGACACCACAAATTGTGCAACCCTGCCCTTTTGCAGTCTGCTCACATTGAAAACAAAACATTGACATAATAATTTCTCCTTTTAAATTTGATGTTTTACTTGATAACATTTTAAATTTATACTATATTCATATATAAGTCTGTTGGATTTCCAACATAATAGGTGAAATGTGCTAAATGAATTAGAAAAAATAAAAGATAGTGAATTATTAAATGGCATAACTGTTGAAGAATTGTCATCTATGCTTGGGTGTTTGAGAGGAGTAATTAAAAAGTACCAAAAAGATGAATTAGTTTTATCTGAAGGAGAAAAAATTGAAAAATTCGGGTTGCTTATTGAAGGTAGGTTACGAATTGTTTTGTATGATTATTTAGGAAATAAGACTATAATATCTGAAATTAAACCAAATCAAATTTTCGGGGAAGCATTTGCATATGTAGATAAAGTATCCTCAACAAATATAGAAGCAATTGAGGATAGTAAAATTTTGTTTTTAGATTCCGAGAAATTATCTACCCCTTGTAATAACGGCTGTTTATTTCATAAGCAACTTGTAAAAAACCTGCTCTATATAATTTCAAACAAAAATGTTAATCTGACCGAAAAAATTGAGTGTATGTCGCAGAGAACAACAAGGGAAAAATTACTTATATTTCTGAATATGGAATCTATTAAAAACAATTCTAAAGAGTTTACTATTGCATTTGACAGACAAGCACTTGCAGATTATTTAGGAGTAGAGAGAAGTGCAATGTCAGCAGAATTAAGCAAACTTCGTAATGAAGGTGTCTTAGAGAGTGAAAAAAATAAGTTTAAGTTACTTTAAACAAAAGCTGTGAGTTTATTTAAAAACTCTCGGATTTAGTATTTTGCCGTTTAGCAATTTACTTTCACCCTTTTTCAGAATATTGCTTACATTAGGTTGTAATTCAGGATAATATTCTTTAAGGTGTTTTATCAATGGTTTCATTTTCATATTGAACATGCAAGTTGCATACTTAGCCATTCGTTTTTGTTCCATTTCTTTTGGTTCTTCTGGGCCTCTGTGTAAGGTTATTATGTATTCATCTACTTTAGATGTCATAGTTTCTTTATTCATAGTTTTCCTCCTTCTATATAAACAGAATAAAATATCAAAAGGATTGACGAGATTCGAACTCACTAAAATTCAATAATAATAACAAAATTAGTCCCAAACACACACTATAAAAGAAATGCCGGGATAACAGAAAAGCCCTGTAATAACAGGACTTTTAAGTAAATGGCGGGGCTGACGAGGCTGTCTTGACCTGTTCGCATTAAACGTGTCTACGGATTTTCTTTTCAGAAACTTCGTTTCTTCCAAAGAAAAGTCCTCCGCACTCTGCTCACAGGTCGCTCGAACTCTGGCAGGTTTAAACAAACCTGCAGCGAGTTCTCACCTCTTATGCGTTCGACAATATGACAATAAAAAAACAGACCTTGCGGTCTGCTTTTTATTGTAAATGGCGGGGCTGACGAGGCTCGAACTCGCGACCTTCTGCGTGACAGGCAGACACTCTAACCAAACTGAGCTACAACCCCATTTATTTATTTGTAAGATAATTATACTTGAAGAATAAAAAAAATGCAATATCTTTTTTAAAATTCAATTTCTTTTATTGTTACATTTTCTATTTGATTTAAATGTTTTTCTATTTCTATAGCTTGCTTTCTATTTGGTACATCAACCAAAATTATACCATTGTAAGAACACTCATTTTCTTTGTAATCATTCAAACCTAATCTGGTTTTTATATCGCAGCCATATTCTGTTAAGATATTTTGAACCTTAACTGCTGTTTCTTTTCTGTTTTCAATTCCTATTCCTATAATTGTTGTCATTTTATACCGTCCTTTGTGTTTTTTATTAATTTAGCATAAATTAAAAAAAATACCAACATCTATGTGTTGGTATTTTTTATTATATCTATTTTTTCAACAATACTAATCCATTTCTTTAAGTTGCTTTTTTTGGAAATTATGCATAACTGCACTTACCAAAAATTCATACGATTTTTTGCTTTCAATGCCTGGGAATTCCTTACGCAATTGAGCTCTTACCATTGCTTCAAGTTTTTGAGAACCTGTTTTTTGCATTGGATTTGTTGATGTAATCATATTCATATAATCTGCACTTGTTTTATCTTGACCTTGCACATAGTTCAAGAATTGTGCTTTTTGATTTTCTTGTTGAATTTGTTGTTGTTTTAAATTTTTGTTTTGCATTTGGGGAACCTACCTTTATTTACCTATACTTTTGTTTTCGTTTCTTATGCTTTTATAAAGCTGCCTGAAAAAAAAAATTTACTATTTTTAGACTTTTGTTTACATAAGTTTACAAAAACTTGTATAACCTAGCAATATCAACAAATTTTGTATTTCAATTAACCTTGTATTTTTGAAAAATCGCATAATTTTTCTAATTTTTCTTTCAATAATGTAAGCATGCTCAAACGGTTATTTTTAACATTAACATCATTATCCATAACAAGTACATTGTCGAAGAAGGCTGTAATTGAAGGTATTAAACCGTTTAATTGAGTTAAATATTCATTATAATCATCTGTATCATTCATGCTTTTTATTGCTTCATAAAGTTTGTCTTCGGAATCATGCTTAAATAAATTACTGTTTATTTCACAACAAACAGGTTCTTTTAATATTTTAATAATTCTGTTAGCGCTTTCTAATAGTTGAGGTGAATTCATTGCTGATACAGCCTTAACTCTTGAAACATAATCTGACAAATCTTTAAGAGGATTTTTTGCTGCGCATGCTTCAAGAATATCTTTTTTGTACTCGTCATTCAAAAATATAATCAATCTTTGAGTGAAAAATTCTTGAATATCATTTATACAGTCTTTTTTTACAGGCAAAAGTTCCAATGTTTTTTCAAGTAATTTGTTTAAATCAAGTTTTAAATGATTTGCAATAATTGTTTTAATAACTCCAAGAGCTGCACGTCTTACTCCTAAAGGGTCAGACGAACCTGTAGGTTTTTTACCGTCAACAAAAACTGCACAAATAGTATCAAGTTTATCTGCGATACCTACAATTTGTCCTTCAATTGTTTTAGCAAGTTCACTATCGGCATTTAAAGGGAAATAATGTTCTTTTATGCCTTCAACAACAGAATTATTTTCTCCTGAAATTCTTGCATAATCAGAACCAATATAGCCTTGTAATTCTGTAAATTCAAATACCAAACTAGTGCATAAATCGGCTTTGCATAATTGAGCAGTTCTGTTAATTGTTTCAGAAGTTTTTCCTAAATCTTCTGAGATAATTTTTGATAGTTCAACAATACGTTGTGTTTTATCATAAATAGAACCCATGCCTTTTTGGAAAGTCATTCCTTTTAAGCCTTCTACGTAATCGGACAACGGCTTTTTAGTATCTTCATTAAAGAAGAATACTGCATCATCAAGTCTTGCTTTTATTACACGAAGGTTTCCGGCTTTAATATTTTCAAACTCATCACCGACGTAATTTGTTATTGTAATAAATTTATTTGTTAATTTTCCATCTTTATATAGTGCAAAATATCTTTGATGAACCGCCATTACTGTAACAGTTACTTCTTCAGGAATTGTTAAAAACTCTTTATCAAATTCGCAGGTTACTGCAACAGGCCATTCACAAAGTTGAGTTACTTCTTCCAGTAAATCTTCGCTATATCTTGGAACAGCCCCTATTTTATCAGCTTCAGCTTTTGCTTGTCTTACAATTTCAGCTTTTCTTTCATCTTGGTTTACAATAACATTTACGCTTTTCAATTTTTCTATATATTCATCAGGATTATTTATTTCCACTGTATTTGGATTTGCAAATCGGTGTCCTCTGGAAACTCTACCTGATTTTATATTAATAATTTGTATTGGAACTTCTTTTTCATCCATGATTGAAACAATCCAACGAATAGGACGTTGAAATTTTTCTTCAAAATTATCCCATCTCATAAAGTGAGAACCTTGCATTTTTAATATTAGAGTTGGAATATTTTCTTGTAAAACATTTGCTGTTTCCTTACCTTTAATTTCTACTTTGGCATGTAGGTAATTGTCTTGCAAATATGCATCTTGAGGATTAACTCCATTTTTTTTCAAAAATCCTTCACCGGCTTTTGTAAGATTTCCGTTTTTATCGTAGGCAACATTTTTGATTGGTCCTCTCAAAATTTTTGTTTCATCATCTTGTTTTTCAGCAAGCCCATCTATAATTACTGCCAATCGTCTTGGTGTTGCCAAAACATTTATATCTGAATATTTAATATTATTTTCTTTTAAAAATTTTGAAAAACCGTTTTTTAATTGTTCTATTGCTTGTGCTATAAATTTGTATGGTAATTCTTCGCAACCGATTTCTAATAAATATTTACTCATTTATGTACCTCTGTTCTGTTATTTTATATAATTATTCATTTTTACTAAATTGCATTTCATAAAGGTGCTTGTATTCACCATTTTCAATGTTCATTAACTCATCATGAGTTCCAAGTTCTACAAGTTCACCTTCATTTATAACTGCTATTCTGTCAGCATTTTTTATTGTAGTAAATCTGTGTGCTATCAATAATACAGTTTTATCTTTTATTAAATTATCCAGAGCTAATTGAACAATTGCTTCGGATTCATTATCTAGAGCAGATGTTGCTTCATCTAAAATAATAATAGGTGCATTTTTAATCATAGCCCTTGCAATTGCAACACGTTGTCTTTGTCCGCCTGATAGTGTCACACCTCTTTCGGTTAATTTTGTATCAATTCCGTTTGGTAATTCTGCTATCATATCTTCAAGATGAGCAGATTTTACTGCTGTCATCAATTCTTCTTCGCTTGCATTTTGGTTTCCAAGTAAAATATTTTCTCTTATTGAACCTGAAAATAAGAAATTATCTTGAAATACCATAGCTATGTTATTTCTTAAATCTTTTAATTCTATATCTCTAACATCAGTGTTGTCAAATTTAATTGAACCTGATTTTATATCATAAAATCTTGGAACAAGCGATGCTATTGTAGATTTTCCACCGCCGGAATTACCAACAATTGCAATTGTTTCACCTTTTTTAATATCAAGATTAATATCTTTTAATACAGGAATATCTTTTTTATATTCAAAATTTACGTGTTCAAAATGTAAGCCCTCTTGAAAATCAGGGAATTTAACCGCATCTTTTTTACTAACAATTGAAGGTTCATAATCTGCAAGTTCAAATACACGTCCAAGTGCAACAAAATAATCTTGCAATTGTTGTAATGAACGGCCCAAATTTTTAACAGGTTTGTATAAAAGCAATAATGATGTAACAAATGATGCAAAACCACCTGCAGTCATTTTTCCTATAATTATAAGATTAGTTCCGTATGCAAGAACTATTGCAATACCTATAGATGCAATAGTGTACATTAAAGGACTCATCCATCCAGCACGTTTTGTAAGTGCGATATTTACTCTAAATCCTTCTTGTAAGTTTTTAATAAATATATTATATTGTCTTTCTTGTAAGTTATAAGAAGAAACTATTTTATTACCATTGTAGGTTTCATTTAAATTTGTTGTTATATCACCGGCAATAACGACATTTTTGTTGGATGTTTTCTTAATCCAGTTTCTAATTAATATAATAGGTAAAAATGCAATTAACAGTATTCCAACACCTACAATAGCTAATCTCCAAGCACTGTAAAGCATTACACAAATAAGACCGGCTGCTCCAAAGAAGCTGGTTATTATGTCTTTTATCTTATCAATAATACCCTTTGAAGCTGTATCAGGATCTTGAATAAATCTTGAAATTATAATTCCTGAAGGATTATCATCAAAAAACTGAGAATCTACATATACCAATTTTTTAAACAAATTAGATTTTATTGAAATTGTAATTTTTTGGCTTGTCCAATCTGTTAAATAGTTGTTAAAATAATTTAAAACACCTTGCAATGCTGCGAACAATACAACAGCATAAGGTATGCAGCAAGCCATAACTTGCCAAGTGATTGTTACACTCATAACAACAAGGTCTTTTTGACCGATAACATAGTCCATGTATGGTTTTAATGCAAATGCCATGAAACCATCCAATAAACCTATTGGTGTTGCTATTATAAATCCCAAAATTATACGTCCCATAAATGGTTTTACGTATGGGAACAATCTTTTTAATAACCAGCCGTATTTATACGAATTTCTTGCAGTAGTAGTTTTTAATTCCATAGTATGTTCAGTATATTACAAAAATAATTATTTACAACTAAAATTTATCCCAAATGAACGTATGTAGCTTTGTGGACACCATCAATTTTTTTTATTTCTTCTAAAGTTTTATTATCAACTTCTGATTCTGTTGAAATAATCATTATTGAAAGTTGTTTATCATCGCTTGGTGATACACTCATGTGATTGATGTTTACTCCGTCTTCGCCAATTACTGTTGAAACTTTTGCAATCATACTTGGCTTGTTTTCGTGTGGAACAAGCAGCATGTGTTCTTCCGGTTCAATACTTGTATTAAAATTTCCTACTTTTACTATTCTCTTTACACCTTTTGCTATTAATGCTCCTGAAACAATTGAAGTATCTTTATCAGTAATTAATTTAACAGTAATTGAACCTTTGTAATCACCTGTTGTTTCAGATTTTAGTGTGCTTACATCAATTCCGTTTTTCTTTGCAATAATAGGTGCATTAACAAAATTAACACCTTGCATTGAAGCTGAAAAAACACCTTTTAAAATGGCAGTTTCAAGAGGTGAAACATCTAAGGCTGCCAGATTACCTTTAAATGTCATCTCTATTGCTTTTAAATTTCCTTCAATCATTTGATCCGCAAATTCACCTACATTTTGCGCTAATTTCATATAATCCTTTACTGGTTCTAATACAGCAGGTTTCAAACTTGGTATATTGACCGCACTGGTTGCCGAACCTCCTGAAAGCACTTGTTTAATCTGCTTTGCAACATCAACAGCAACATTAATTTGTGCTTCTGATGTACTTGCGCCTAAATGTGGTGTCATTAACACATTTTTATCACAACCGTATAAAGGACAAGATTGAATATCTGGTTCATTACAATATACATCAATTGCTGCTCCTGCGACTTTTCCTTTATCAAGAGCCTCTCTTAAATCTTCTTCATTAATAATACCACCTCTTGCGCAATTAATTAACCTTACACCATCTTTCATTTTTGCAATTGTATTTTTATTTATTAAATTAACAGTTTCCTTTGTTTTTGGAACATGAACTGTAATAAAATCACATTTCCCCCAAAAATCATCCAAGTTTGCAATATAATCTGCTCCCATTGATTTTACTGTATTTTCAGATGTGTAAGGGTCATACACAACGACATTCATACCTAGTGCCAATGCTACTTTTGCTACATGTGAACCTATTTTTCCAAGTCCTATGATACCTAAAGTTTTTCCAAAAACTTCTACTCCTGTAAACTTAGCTCTATCCCATTTGCCTTCTTTTGTTGATTGACAAGCGTTTGGTATATTTCTGACCATTGATAACATCATTGCTATTGTATGTTCTGCTGCTGCATTTGTATTTCCGTCAGGAGAATTTACAACAATAATACCTTTTTGTGTAGCCGCTTCAACATCAATATTATCAATACCTACACCTGCTCTTCCTATAATTTTTAAATTATCTGCTGCATCAATAATTTTTTTGGTAATTTTTGATGCACTTCTTATTATTAATGCATCGTATTTACTAATATTTTCAATATATTCATCTTCTGTCATTGTTGGCAATACGTCAACATCCGCAACTTGTGAAACAATTTCACGTGCCAAATCATTACATTTATCCGTAATCAAAACTTTCATAATATCTCTCCTATCCCTCGTTAATAATTAAAATGCCCGATTTAAGCAATCGGGCAAATGCTTTTTATCTAAATGGTTTTGTTTGATTTAGTTTTAATCTTAATTCTCTAAATCTTGATATATCCTCTTGTGCTTTAGCTGATTCTTTAAATACTGCTTGAGCTGAAGGGTGAACCATTAATACATAATCCATGTGAATTTCCAAGAAATTATATCTTCTTGGTGCTTGTGTCGAATTTCTTGAATATATTTCAGCATTTGTAACAGCCAAAAAACGTCTTTCTTTATCATTTAATAAATCTGTTAATTCACGATTTGTATTTGTATATTTTGAAACGTGAACAGTCCCTTTTATGTCGTGGTCTGCTGTTAAAATGCTTACCTCAATAGGAATTGTATCTGAATGTTTTCCTGCCATATTTTGTATTTTCTCCTTGTTAATTTAATATTATAACAGTCAAATATAATTGTCCAGTTTTTTACTTTTTCTTAACTCTTACACCTTCAACTTCGTGAACATCCTGAATTACCAAAAATGCAGTTGGGTCGATTCCTCTTATTAATTTTTTCATTTTTGCAACTTCAAGACGGTTTATAACGCAGTATATTATTGTTTTTTCCTGACCTGAATATCCGCCTTTGCCTTTTTGGTAAGTTACGCTTATATCAAGTTCTTTGATTATTGCATCTCCAATTTCTTTAGGATATTGAGATATAATTAATGCTGATTTTGAACTGTTTAAACCCTCAAGTACAACATCAATGACTCTATAAGCTATAAAATAAGTTAAAATAGAGTACATTGCACTGTCCCAACCGTATAATGTTCCTGCTGCGGTATAAATAAATACGTTGAAGAACATTATTATTTCTCCGACAGAGAAACCAATTTTTTTTGCAAGACGAATTGCTAAAATCTCTGTTCCGTCAAGCGCTCCATCGTTTCTTAAGATTATTCCCACTCCAATACCCAGAATGACACCTCCGAATACAGTTGCAAGGAGCGGAGCTTCTGTTACGTGAAATCCTGATAATACGTTAACAAATATGGATAACATTGATACGCCGTAAAAAACATTTAGAACAAAGGTTTTACCCATTTTTTGAATTGCAAGATATATAAACGGAAGGTTTATAATAAATATAATTAAACCTAAATTCCACTTTGTAATATAACTTACCATCATTGATATACCTATAACCCCGCCATCAATAATGTTATTTGGAATTAAAAAACATTCTAAACCGAAAGCTGCAATTAGAGCTCCCAAAGTTATAAATACATATCTGGAAAGATGTTCTATAATTATTTGCTTTTTAGATTTAGTTTCTTGTATTCGTTTTTTCTTTTTAAAAAATAATCCCATTATTTTTGCTCGTGTTCATTTTTCTTAATTGTTATCAACTTATCTATTTTAAAAATTGTTTTTTGGGTTGTAGTTTCTATTTCTTTTTTTAAACCTAATATATTTTCTAAATCTGATTTTAGTGTAGCTAAATCTTCATATTTCTTCAAGATTCCATCCATTGCAATCGAAACATCTCCTGTTTCTTCGGAAACAACAAGACATGCGCAATCGCTTATTTCAGTTACTCCAATAGCAGCTCTATGTCTTGTGCCATATTTCCAGCTAAGTTTCGGATCTTCAGTTAAAGGTAAAAGTACACCGGCTGAGTGGATTTTGAAATCTTTTATAACCATTGCTCCATCGTGCAATGGTGTATTTGTATGGAAAATTGTAAGAATTAATTCAGTTGATATATTTGCATCAATTTTCGTTCCTACATCAAAATAAGATGATGTATCTATTGAATTTTGAAATACCATTAATGCTCCAACTTTGTTTTTAGAAAGATATTTTACCGCTTCAATTATTTCTTTTATAATATCAATTTCAGTTTCTTTCTTATTATGGTTGCCACCAATTAATTCATTAAAAAATCTGCCTTGTCCGAGATAACCTAAAAATCTTCTAAGTTCCGGCTGAAAGATTACGATTAAGCTCAATGAAATAAGCATTACCATTGCTCTTAAAAACATTCCGAGTATAGTTAAATCTATTCTCATCAGCACTTCTGATAATGCCCACATTAATACAAGTATTAACATACCTCTTACGAGTTTTTCCGCTTGTGTATTTTTTATAAATTTTCTATACACTGCATATAAAAAACCGACAATAACCAATACTTCGGCAATATCCAGCCAGCCAAAGTTTAGTGATAAATGAAGATTTAATGGTGTAATAAGCTCTTTTAGCATTATTTATTTAACCTGCTTGGAATAATATCGTTTTTAATTAAATCATTAAGCGATTCTCTCTTTATTATCATATCAGAATGTCCAGAATTTACAAGTACCATTGTAGCTCTTTTTGTTCTATTATAATTACTTGCCATTGAATAATTGTATGCGCCAGTATTATATACGCACAGAATATCTCCTTTTTCGAGTGTTGGAAGTTTTATATCTTTAATTAAAATATCTCCTGATTCGCAATATCTTCCTGCAACGGTAATTTTTTCATTACAGCTTTGATTAGGTTTATTAGCGACTTGAGCATAATATTCTGATTGATATAGACTAGGACGAGGATTATCTGCCATTCCTCCGTCAACTGCAACATATTTTTTACCGTTTGGAACTTGTTTTTGGCTTCCGACTGTATATAATGTTACTCCTGCCGTTGATATAATGCTTCTTCCTGGTTCAAGATATATTGTCGGATATTCATAATTATAATTTTTGCAAGAATTTTTTATGGAATTTACTATTATATCAGCAATTTTATAGATACTTGGAGGATTATCCGATTCGGTGTACTTTACTCCTAAACCTCCTCCGATATTCAATTCGTTTAATGTTAAGTTATGTTCTCTTCTTATTCTATCCAACTCTTTTATTAGAATGTCTATTTCATCATAATAAACTTGTGTTTCAAATATTTGAGAGCCGATATGAGCGTGTAAACCTTTTAAACTAAGATTGGTATATTTATCTTTTATAAGATTAACAGCTTCATCAATTTGTGATAAATCAAAGCCAAATTTTGAATCTAAATTACCTGTTTGTACATATTCATGGGTATGGCATTCTATACCAGGGGTGATACGTAAAAGGATTTTGGCTTGTTTATTATAATTTCCCGCTATTTCATTTAATAATGATAATTCTGCAAAATTATCGACAGAAAATCTTCCAATGTTATATTTTAAAGCAAGTTTAATTTCTGCCTCTGTTTTATTGCTTCCGTTAAATAAAACTTTTTCCATATTTATATCAGCATTATTGATAGTGTATAATTCACCATCAGAAACTACATCAAACCCAAAACCTTCGTCAGAAATAATTTTAGTAATAGCACTTGTACATAGAGCTTTTGAGGCATATAAAAACTTAACTTTTTCGTATAATGAAAATGCTTGTTTATACTCTTTACAAACTTTACGTAGAGTTTGTTCGTCTATAACATACAAAGGTGTTTCAAATTCTTTTGCCAAATTTACAAGGTCACAACCGCCTATTTCAATGTGGTTTGAAGAGTTTATTTTTGTTGTTACAGGTTTTATTGATTGATTTACGCTATTATTCATTTAATATCCTTTACTTTTAATTTTAAATAATAAAAAGTTAAAATGCAAATAAAGATAATATTAAGTTTTTTTTACCGTTTGCGTATAAAATAAAGTTAAAGTATAATAATAAAAACGGAGGATAAACAATGACAAAAATTGCTGTAGGTTCAGATCATGGCGGATTTAATTTAAAAGGTAAAATAATAAAATTTTTGCAAGATAGAAATTATGAAGTGAAAGATTTTGGAACATATTCAACAGAATCTTGCGACTATCCTGTTTATGCAAAGGCAGTTGCAAAAAGTGTTGCTGCTGGAGAATGCGAAAAAGGTATTTTAGTTTGCGGTTCCGGAATAGGTGTTTCAATCGCTGCAAACAAAGTGAAAGGTGTTAGAGCTGCGCTATGTCATGAAAGCCATTCGGCAATGCTTTCAAGGTTACATAATAATGCTAATGTTCTTTGTTTAGGTGAAAGAATTACAGGTGAATCTTTAGCGCTTGATATAGTTGATGTGTGGCTAAAAAGTGAATATGAAGGCGGACGCCACCAAAAACGAGTTGATATGTTGGATGAAGAATAATATGGCAGAAACAATTACATCAGATAAATTTGCTTGTGTCGTTGCAAGGATTTTGGACGATAAACTAGCTAAAAACATTTCAGTATTAAACATAAGTCAAGTGTCATCACTTGCAGATTATTTTGTAATCTGTTCTGCTGATTCAACAACACAAGTGAAGGCTTTAACTTCTCATACAAAAGAAAAGATTAAAAATTTTTTTCAAAGATTTCCAAATGGCGAAGAAAATGATTTAAAAAACAGATGGAATTTGCTTGATTATGGAGATGTTGTTGTTCATATTCTTCAAAGGGATGAACGTGAAACATACGCAATTGAAAAGTTTTGGAATCATGCTTTTAGGGTTGATGAAGAAACTTGGATGGAACAATCAAAAGAATATTCGGAATACGAAAAATAATTGCCAAATAAAAATTATGAGTTAAAATAAAAATATGAGCGAACAAATAGACAAAAACGAACAATTACAAAAAGATATTCAACACGACTTGAATACAACAATTATGGCGATGGCGCAAGATCCCGGTAATGCGCAAAATTATCACACCTTAGCAAAATTATATGCTATGGATAATAAATTTGATAAAGTTATTTCAGTTTATGAAAGTTTGTTGAATATACATCCTGATGATGGACAGGCATTACTTAATCTTGGTAGTATATATTATTTTGATAAAGAGTATAAAAAAGCTTTAAAATATTATAACAAAGCTATGGAAGTTGAACCGGAAAATTACCTTGTATATTATAATTTAGGTAATACTTATGCAGAAATGAAAAATTTTGCTAAAGCTTTGCATTACTACAACAGAGCAATAGATTTTTATTCATTGAATCCGGAAATTTACAACGCAATAGCATTGTTATACCATGACTATGAAGATTATATAGAATCAAAAGCTTATTATGAAAAAGCTCTCTCGCTTGATCCTGATAATTTAACTTCTCATGTCGATTTGGGTAATATATATTTTAAATTATTTGACTACCAAAATGCATTAAAGCATTATTTGAGAGTTTATGAATTAAATCCTGAAAATAAAACAGTTATTATATGTATTGCAAATACATATTCGTTGATAAAAGATAAAGAAAATGCGTATAAATTCTTTGATATATCATTATCTCTTCCGGGAGATAATTACAAAACATATATATGCTATGCGATTTCTAAATCTGATTTTAAAGATAATGAAGGTGCTTTAGAACTTTATAAAAAAGCAATTGAGGAAAATCCTAATCAGATGAATGCATATATTCTTGTAGGTAATATGTACTCTAATTTCAAAGATTACGATAGTGCTCTTGAATATTACAATAAGGCTCTTTCATTAAGTCCGGAAGATGCGAGTATTCATGTGTTGATTGCAAATACATATTATATGAATAATGAAATAGAAAAATCATTACAATCGTACAGATATGCAGTAAATCTTGTTCCTGAAAACGATGAATATAAATTAGTATATATTCAATTGTTGGAAGATTATATTGCTGAATTAAGAAGCGGAGAAGAATTGGAAAATGCATAATGGTTCAAGATATGATTACGAAAAGCCGTACATGATTGAACGAATTGTATCCGCATTAAGCTATTTGACAGCAGGCATGGTAGGTTTTATATGGTTGATACTGGGTGTGTTGACAAAGTCAAGTTTAAGACCGTTCATGAAGTATCATATTTTTCAATCTATTTTTTTGTCAATGGGTTATTTTTTATTTTTGATTATCTTAGAACAGCTTTCTGTAATAATTAATTGGATTCCGATTGTGAGAAATATTTTTTCAATGTTACTATTTCCGTTCATAATACCTATTGTTTTCGGATTTTCAATTGTGCAAATTTTGATATATACGGTTCTTTTCTATCTTGCTTTGACTTCGTTTATGGGCAGGTATAGCTATTTGCCTTGGATTTCAGAAATAATAAAAAAGAATGTTCGATAAATTAAAACAGGGAGAACGAAATGAATATGTTAGATGAAAATAACAGCTTATTATTGTTAATTGATGTACAAGAAAAGCTTGTTGCAATGTTGGAAAAAAATACTGTTGTAAAAAAAAGCAACACTCTTTTAAAAACAGCAAATATTTTGGGAATACCTGCAATTATAACAGAGCAATATCCTCAAGGTTTAGGTAAAACGGTTGATTTTGTTGCAGAACATATAAAAGATAGTACGGTTGTTTTTGAAAAAAGTTCATTTTCGGCAGTTAAGGATGAAGGATTTTTAGATAAAATAAAATCATTTGGAAAAAAACAGATTATTGTTGGTGGTATTGAAGCTCACATTTGTGTTCATCAAACTGTTGCCGATTTGATTGAGAATGATTTTGAAGTGTATGTTGTAAAAGATGCTTGCGCAAGCCGAAAAAAAGATGATTTCAAATCTGGTATAAAGTTGATGGAACAAAACGGAGCAAAAATAACAGCAACAGAAGCGGTACTTTTTGAACTTTTAAAAAGCTCAAAACATCCTAATTTTAAAGAAATTCAGGCTCTTGTAAAATAACAACGAAATATAAAATAAATTGTATATAAAAAGAGAACTTGAAAAGTTCTCTTTTTGTTTATACAATAATTTAATTGAAAGAAGAAAGGCATAAAAATGTTAGATAATTTAGAAAAAATAGTTGATTTTAAGCAAGGTGAAAATACTCAGCAATCTGCCAGTTTATATAAAAATGAAAGTTCAATAGATTGGGAAATTTTAAACGGAACTGAGTTAACTTATAAAGATTACCTAGATATGACAATGTTGGTTGAAATATTGGGTGAATTTTTTGATGTGTTTGCAACAGCAATGACAAAATCAGGATTAATATGCGGAGTTGCTTTAGGAAAGACTTTAGTTGACTCTTATGCAAAATCAGTTGATAGTAATCCTATTGGAGCAATAGGTTCGTGTGTCGGTTTTTCAAAAATTGTAGATGAAAGAACTGCTAAAAAAATAGCACAAAGTCAATTTGAACTCGTGCTTGCAATTGGTTATGATAATGAAGCCTTAGATATTTTAAAGAAAAAAGAGGCATTGAAAATTATTAAAATAAATACGCCATTGGAAGAAGTTAAAATATCAGTTTCACAGGAATTAAAAATAACTCCGTTTGGTGTTTTAGAACAGGATGCAGACAGAGCCGATTTTAAAAAAGATTCATTTAAAGTTCAAACTAAAAAGAAACCTGAACAGGAGCAACTAGAAGATGCAATATTTGCATTTAAGGTTGCAAAATATGCAAAATCTAATGCCGTTGTTATAGCTAAAGATTTTAAAACATTATCAATAGGTCAAGGGGAAACTTCATTTGCCGAAGCTTGCCAAGGTGCAATGGATTATGCTTGTGACAGCACAAAAGATGCTGTTATAGCAACAGATAGTGCAATAAACAATATTGATGTAATCCATGCAGCAGCTAGGGGGCGTATTGCATTGATAATTCAATCAGGCGGAACGCTTAATGATAAAAAAATCGCAGAACAATGTGACAAATATGACATATCAATGGTCACAACAGGAATTGAACATTTTAAAGGTTAATAAAACATGAAAACAAAACAAAATAAGATAATAGCATGGCTGTCTGCCGCACATTTTACGACTGATATTTATTCAGGTTTTTTAAATCCTATTATGCCGTTTATAGCCGTAAAAATAGGTATTTCTATGGGGGTTGCAGCACTTTTGATGAGTATTTCTCAGCTTTTTTCACAATTATTGCAGCCCATCTTTGGTTTTTTTGCAGACAGTATTTTTAAAAGAGGTTTTATCTTTTGGGGATTGCTGTTTAGTGCAATATTTTTCCCTTTTTCATCAAGTGCTAATAACGTTTGGACTTTAGCTTTATTTATTATTTTAGGAAGTCTGGGGGTAAGTATTTTTCACCCGCAAGGTATTGGATTTGTAATTAGGTTTACAAAAGAGGATTTTACAAAAAATATGGGAATATTTTTAAGCATGGGTTCAATAGGATATGCTTTTGGACCAATGATTTCAGCAAGTGTTGCTCATTATTTTGGTTTGTCAAAAATTCCATTTACAGCAGTTCCGGGAATTATTCTTGCATTACTAATGTTTGCTTTTGTTCCTAAAATTTCCAATATTGATAAAAAACCTGAAAAGAAAAATATATTTGAAGTTTTTAAAACAATACTTTCAAATACTCAAATAAAAATTCTTATATTAATTGCAATAATGAAAGCTATAATTTCAAGCAGTTGCGCTATTTTGTTACCATTTTTATGGAAAGATTACGGACACAGCGCATTTTATATAGGTACAGCACTATTTGCATTTATGCTTGCAGGTGGTATTGGCTCTTTGGTAAGTCCAAAATTTGAAAAATTGCTTGGTACAAAACCTGTTATTTATTTATCAATGTTATCAATGCCTGTTTTAATGGCAATTTTTGTATTTACTTATAAAATAATGCCAATTTTTGCGCTTGCAGATTTTGTATTAATGTCATTTATATTAATGCTTGCAACTCCAATAACAATGGTTTTGGCACAAAAAGAATTGCCACAATACAAAAGTATTATCGGTGGATTTTTAAATGGTTTTTGCTGGGGCATTGTAGGTGTAGTGCTTAGCGGAATGGGATTTATGGCACAAAAATTTGGAGTTTTACAAATTTTATTTTTTGCAGGTATAGTTCCTGCTTTTTGTGCTTATTTTGTTAAATACTTGAAAGTCGATAACGATTAAACTATACTAAACTTGCTATGAAAATTTCAAGAACATCAAATATAAATGCGCATAGAGATTCCTGGGTAGAAGTTAATATTGATAATATTTCAAACAATATAAAGGCGTTGAAAAACTGCGTATCCGAGGATATGAAATTTTTAGCCGTAGTTAAGGCGGATGCCTACGGGCATGGAGCAGCAATGCTTGCACCAACATTGTTGGCATGTGGTGTTGACATGTTTGGTGTTGCGTCAATTGATGAAGCTTTGAATTTAAGAGAAAATGGTATTGATGCAGAAATTCTTGTGCTTGGTGCTGTACCTTTTTGGGCATTACAAATTGCAGTTGAACACAATATTACAATGACTATCTTTACGCAAGAACATATTGATTTTTGCAAAAAGACTTATGAAAGGACAGGTTTTCCTGTTAAAGCTCATGTAAAACTTGATACAGGCATGAATAGAATTGGTGTTTCACCAAAAAATGCTGTTGATTTTATAAAACAAGTTAAAGATTGTGAATTTATAGATCTAAAAGGTATATTTTCGCATCTTGCAAATGCAGAAATTTATGACAAAACACAAAAACAGCTTGAAATTTGGGAAAATATTATTTCTCAAATAAATACCGAAGGACTTTTATTGCATATTTTAAATACTGCAGGCATAATTTCAAGTAATATTTATAAATGTACTTCAAATATGGTTCGCGGTGGAATAGGTTTATATGGACTTTACCCTGATTTAGTTGACGGTGCGCAAAAAATAGAATTACATCAGGCGATGGCAGTAAAATCAAGGATAATCCATATTCATGAAATTGAAGCAGGAGAAGGTGTAAGCTACGGACATACTTTTGTGGCTGATAAACTAACAAAAATTGCAACAGTACCTTTAGGGTATGCGGATGGTATTCCTCGTTCAATTTCTAATAAATTTTATGGAAAACTAAATGGTCAAAAAATAAAACAAGTCGGTAATGTTGCAATGGACCAAATGATGTTTGATATTACAGGTATTGATGCTAAAACAGGCGATACTATTACACTTTTAGACGAAAGTTTGCCTGTTGATGATTGGGCAAAAGTTATGAATACAATTCATTATGAACTTTTATGTCATTTAAAAGCCCGATTGGCAAGAGTTTATACAAGATAGGAGAATATATGGAAAATGTTTATGACTACGGCATTATTGGAGCAGGACCGGCAGGGTTTACAGCAGCATTAATTGCCGCAGAACAAGGTAAATCTGTTATTTTATTCGAAAAAGATAAGATTGGTGGTGTTTGTTTAAATAAAGGTTGTATTCCAACAAAAACAATTATGCACTCAGCAGATTTATATAAAGATGCAAAAAAATCCGAAAATATAGGAATTATAGCAAATGATATAAAAATTGATTTTATAAAATTAATGGAGCATAAAAATAAAGTTGTTGAAACTTTGAGAAATGCTTTAACCAAAAGTTTACAGGCAAAAGGTGTTGAAATAGTAGAAAAAGAAGCGAAAGTTACTGATGATAATATAGTTAAGACTGATACTCAAATTTATAAATGCGAAAAAATAATTGCTGCAACCGGTTCAGAGCCAAAACCTTTAAAAGATAACCCTTTTGACCACAGTTTTATTTTAAATTCAGATGATTTATTTGAATTAAAACAAGTTCCTAAAAATGTTTTAATAGTTGGTGCAGGTGCTGAAGGTATTGAGTGGGCAAGGATATTTAACGATTTGGAGTGTGAAGTTACTGTTGTTGAAGCAGCGTCAAGACCTTTATCAATAGCAGATGAAGAAGTTTCAAAATATGTAGAAAGATTATTCAGAACAAGAAAAATTGCTTTAAAAACATCTACAACTATTGAAAAAATTGAAAATAAGCAGGTTATGTTATCAAATGGTGAAACATTAAGTCCTGATTTTGTGCTGGTTGCAATAGGACGAAATATTATAAAACCTCAGCTTGATGGCAAAGTTACAGTTATAGGCGATGCATGCGGACAGTTAATGCTTGCAAATTTTGCAATGTATCAAGCAAGAGCATTAGTTTCCGGAATACATTTTGATAATATATTTGTGCCAAGTGTTATATACGGAACTCCTGAAATTGCGTGGATTGGTGCAAATGAGCAGGATTTACCATTAGGCAGTTACCAAAAAACTGTTTACCCTGTAAGAGCCTTAGGTAAAGCACATTGCGATAATGAAATTGAAGGTTTTATAAAAGTTTTAACTTATGAAAACAAAATTATAGGTGCAAGTATAATTTCAAAAGAAGCATCAGCTCTAATTCATCAATTTGCAATAGCAATGCAAAATGAAATAAGTGTAGATGACATGAAAAAAGTATGTTTTGCTCATCCTACGTATTCAGAAGGCGTATATGAAAGTATTATGATGCTATGAAGCGGTTACCTGAATATTTAAAACGACAAATTATAGATACTGAAAAAACAAAAACAGTTAGAACAATTTTGAAAAATAATTGTTTAAATACTGTTTGTGAAAATGCACGCTGCCCAAATAAAAATGAATGCTATCAAAAAAATACAGCGACTTTTTTGATTATGGGTGAAGTTTGTACAAGAAATTGTCGTTATTGTAATATAGGATGTGAAAAACCAAAACCGCTAAATTACGATGAACCGAAAAATCTTGCCAAGGCCGTTAGTGAATTAGGTTTAAAATATTCTGTTATAACTTCAGTAACCAGAGATGATTTGCCTGATGGCGGTGCAGAACACTTTGCACAAACTATATATGAAATCAGGAAGCTTACACCAAATACAAAAATTGAAATACTAACACCTGATTTTAAGGGAGATACTAAGTCTTTAGACAAAATTATTAAAGCAAATCCGGATGTTTTTAATCATAATATCGAAACAGTAGAAAGATTATTTAAAACCGCGCGCCCGCAGGGAAATTATAAACGCTCACTGGATGTTTTGAAATATATTAAAACTAATTCAACAATTCCGACAAAATCAGGTTTAATGGTTGGTTTGGGTGAAACTGAAGACGAAATTAAACAAACATTTGCTGATTTGCGTGAAGTAGGCTGTGATATTTTAACTGTCGGACAGTATATTCAACCTTCAAAGCAGCACCTGGAAGTTGATAAATATTACACAGAAGAAGAATTTGAACATCTAAAGGAGCTTGCAAAAAAAGCAGGATTTGAAAAATATCAAATAGCGCCTCTTGTAAGAAGTTCTTACAATGCTTTCAATTTATTTCATAATACTTAAATTTATTGTAATAAAAAAAAATTTTATGTTCTATAAAAATCAACACTTGACATTCTAACTAAGTTACACAGGGGTTTTATATGTTTGTTTTTTTAATTGTAAAATTTTGTAACCCCTTTTTGTTGTATTTTTTACACATTTAATTGACTAGCATTTTTTAAGTAGTACGATAAATTTGCATGCATTTGAAAATACATAACCCAAATGTAAAGAAATATTAAAACGTACGTACACATAGAATATAAAAAAGAGGTAATTTAATGTCGACAAAATTTGCAAAAAGAGTTACTCCAATGGGTATTCCGGCTACTAACCTTGATTATTTGCCAGACCTTATTGAAGTACAAAAGAAATCTTTTGAATGGTTCTTAAAAGAAGGTTTGAAAGAAGAATTACTAGCATTCTCTCCAATTAAGGATTACACAGGAAGATTAGAATTACATTTTCTTCCAAACTACACTTTCGATAATGCAAAATATACTATCGAAGAAGCCCGTATTCACGATGCAACTTATGCAAAACAACTTCGTGTAATGGTAAGACTTGTAAACCGTGATTCAGGGGAAATTAAAGAACAAGAAGTTTATATCGGTGATATACCGACTATGACTGACAAAGGTACATTTATTGTAAACGGTGCAGAACGTGTTATCGTTTCACAAATAGTTCGTTCACCTGGTGTTTACTTTAAACGTGAAGTATCTCCAACAGGTAAACGTTTGTATAATGCTACAATTATTCCAAATCGTGGTGCTTGGATTAAAATTGAAACAGATTCTAACGATTTGATTTACGTTAAGATTGATAAAAACAGAAAAATCCTTGCTACAACATTATTGAAAGCAATGGGCTTGTCAGTAGCAGAAATGGAAGCCGCATTTACACACTTTGAATTTTTGAAAAAAACTTTAGAAAAAGATACAGCAGAAACAACAGAAGATGCTTTAATTGATGTTTACAAAAAACTAAGACCTGGTGATCCTGCATCAGCACAAGGTGGTCGCCAAATTATTGAGGCACGTTTCTTTGATGAAAAGAAATACGATATAGGTCGTGTAGGTCGTTACAAGTTAAATAAAAAATTGAACTTGAATATTCCTGCATCTCAAAGAACATTAACAATTAAAGATATTGTTTCTTCAATTGAATATTTGATTAATTTGACATACGATGAAGGTTCAGTTGATGATATTGACCACTTAGGTAACAGACGTGTTCGTTCTGTTGGTGAATTGTTACAAAACCAATTCAGAGTAGGTTTAAGTCGTATTGAACGTATCGTTAAAGAAAGAATGACACTTCAAGATAGTGAAACTCTTACTCCATTGAATTTGTTGAATACAAAACCATTGGTAGCTTCATTAAAAGAATTTTTTGGTAGTTCTCAATTATCACAATTTATGGACCAAATTAATCCGTTAGCAGAATTGACTCACAAAAGACGTATTTCAGCTTTAGGACCTGGTGGTTTACAAAGAGAACGTGCAGGTTTTGCGGTTCGTGACATTCACCCATCTCACTATGGACGTATTTGTCCGATAGAAACACCGGAAGGTCCAAATGCTGGTTTGATTGGTTCTTTGGCTACTCACGCAAAAGTTAATGATTATGGATTTATAGAATCTCCATTCTTTGTTGTAAGAGATGGCAAAGTTACAGATGAAGTAGTTTATATGACAGCTGATGAAGATGAAAACTTCCGTTGTGCACCTGCCGACGTTCAATTGAATGATGATATGACATTTAAAGATGCTCAAGTTCCGGTTCGTTATCATTCAGAATTTGTTATGAGTGATTCTTCAAGGGTTGACTTTGTTGGTGTATGTCCTATTCAAATTATTTCAGTTGCGACATCAGTAATTCCATTTATTGAACACGATGACGCTAACCGTGCATTGATGGGTTCAAACATGCAACGTCAATCAGTACCTTTATTGATTACAGAACGTCCGAGAGTTGCAACAGGTATGGAAGCAAGAGCTGCTCGTGATTCAGGTATGTTAATTATTTCTGAGTATGACGGTGTTGTTGAAAGAGTTGTAGGCGAAGAAATTACAATTCGTGATACACAAGGCATTCCTCACGTATATCAGTTAATGAAATATGTAAGAAGTAACCAAGATACTTGTATTAACCAAAAACCTATTGTAAAAGAAGGTGATAAGGTTAAAGCAGGTGATATAATTGCAGACGGAGCATCAACTTGCGGTGGTGAACTTTCTTTAGGTAAAAATGTTTTAATTGCATATATGCCTTGGGAAGGATATAATTTCGAAGATGCTATCCTTCTATCAGAAAGATGTGTTCACGATGATATATTCACATCGGTTCACATTGAAAAATTAGAAATTGATGCAAGACAAACAAAATTAGGACCTGAAGAAATTACTCGTGAAATACCGAATGTTTCAGAAGAATCATTAAGACACTTAGACGAAAGAGGTATTGTTCGTATTGGTGCAAGAGTTTACGCTGATGATATTCTTGTAGGTAAAGTTACTCCAAAAGGTGAGTCTGAACATCCGCCTGAAGAAAAATTGTTAAGAGCAATCTTTGCAGAAAAAGCCAGAGATGTTAAAGATAATTCTTTACGAGTTCCTCATGGTGAAGGCGGCAGAGTTCTTGACGTTAAAGTATTTGACAGAGAAAAGGGTGACGAATTACCACCTGGAGCAAATACAGTAATCAGAGTTTACATAGCTCAAAAACGTAAAGTATCAGTAGGTGATAAACTTTCAGGACGTCACGGAAACAAAGGTATCGTATCAAGAATATTAGCAAAAGAAGATATGCCATTCTTACCTGACGGTACACCTGTTGATGTTGTATTGAACCCTCTGGGTGTTCCATCTCGTATGAATGTAGGTCAAACTTATGAACACTTATTAGGTTTAGCATCATATCTAACAAAAGAATATTATGCAGCACCTTCATTTGATGAACGTTTTGGAAAGAATATGTCTGAAAAAGTTACAAAAGAAGAATTGTTGCGTGGTATAAGAGAAACAGGCTGTGACTGGGTTGGCGAAGACGGTAAGGTTCGCTTAATTGATGGTCGTACAGGAGAACCGTTTGATGAACCTGTTGCAGTTGGTTTAACATATTTCTTGAAACTTGTTCACTTGGTTGATGATAAAATTCACGCTCGTTCAACAGGTCCTTACTCATTGGTAACACAACAACCTTTAGGTGGTAAGGCTCAATTCGGCGGACAAAGATTCGGAGAAATGGAGGTATGGGCATTAGAGGCTTATGGTGCAGCTTATACACTTCAAGAAATGTTAACTATCAAATCAGATGATGTTAACGGACGTAACAGAGCTTATGAAGCTATTGTTAAAGGTGATAATATTCCAAGACCAGGTATTCCTGAATCATTCAAGGTTCTTGTAAGAGAATTACAAAGTATTGGTTTGGATATTACGGTTGCTAAGAAAGACGGTGTTGAAGTTGACTTAATGAGCGATATGGATGATTTAAGAAAAGCTGCTCCAAAACGCACATTGTCAGATATAGATTCAGAGTTGTTAAATATTAACTTCTTTGAAACACCAACAACTTTCGGTGATATATAGTAAATAGTAAGTGGTGAGTTTTAATGAACTTGCCACCCACTTTTACAATCAAAATTAAAAATAAAATTAAAGGAGAAATTATAAATGTCAACAAGTATAGATTATTTTGATTATATACGAATTAGTATAGCATCACCGGAAAGAATACTTAAATGGTCTTATGGTGAAGTTACGAAACCTGAAACAATTAATTACCGTACATTAAAACCTGAACGTGACGGTCTTTTCTGCGAAAGAATTTTTGGACCTACAAAGGACTGGGAATGTTATTGCGGTAAATATAAAAGAGTAAGACATAAAGGTATTATTTGTGAACGATGCGGTGTTGAAGTTACAGATTCAAAAGTTCGTCGTCACAGAATGGGGCATATTAAACTTGCTGCACCTGTTTCACATATTTGGTTTTTAAAAGGTATTCCTTCTTACTTAGGTTTACTTTTGGATATGACATTAAAAGATTTGGAACAAGTTATTTATTTCAACAGTTATGTTGTAATAGAACCTGGTGAAAGCGAATTTAAAAAACTTCAATTATTAAATGAAGAAGAATATGAAGATTACGTATTTGAACATGAAGATACAGAATTAAGAGTTGGCATCGGTGCTGAAGCAATTAAAGAGTTGTTAGGCGAAATAGATGTTAAAGGTTTGGCAGAAGAAATCAGAGCTGAATTAAATGCCGGTGTAAATTCTGTTCAAAGAAAAGGTAAATTAATTAAACGTCTAAGATTGTTAGATTCATTAATCTCAAGTGAAACAGACCCAACTTGGATGATTATGGATGTATTGCCTGTAACTCCTCCTGATTTAAGACCAATGGTTCAATTAGACGGTGGACGTTTTGCAACATCAGATTTAAACGATTTATACAGACGTGTAATTAACAGAAACAACCGTTTACAAAGATTATTAGAAATGGGCGCTCCTGAAATTATTGTAAGAAACGAAAAACGTATGTTACAAGAAGCAGTAGATGCATTGATTGATAACGGTCGCCGCGGAAGAACAGTTGTTGGTCCAAACAACAGACCATTAAAATCTTTATCAAACATTATTGAAGGTAAACAAGGTCGTTTCCGTCAAAACTTGTTAGGTAAACGTGTTGATTACTCAGGTCGTTCAGTAATCGTAGTTGGTCCGTCATTAGAATTAAATCAATGCGGGCTTCCAAAAGAAATGGCAATCGAATTGTTTAAACCGTTCGTTGTTAATAAATTAATCGAAAGAGGATACGTTCAAAATATTAAATCAGCTAAAAAGAAAATAGAACGTTCTGAAGCGATTGTATGGGATATATTAGAAGAGGTAATTGACGGTCACCCTGTAATGTTAAACCGTGCTCCAACCCTTCACAGATTGGGTATTCAAGCTTTTGAACCAAAATTAGTAGAAGGTCGTGCAATTCAATTACACCCTCTTGTATGTACAGCATTTAACGCCGACTTTGACGGTGACCAAATGGCTGTTCACGTTCCATTATCTATTGAGGCTCAAACAGAAGCAAGAATGTTGATGTTAGCAACAAATAATATTTTAGCTCCTGCAACAGGAAAGCCTATTATTACACCATCTCAAGATATGGTTATGGGTATGTATTATTTAACTCTTATTAAAGATGAAAATATGGTACCTACAAAATATTTCTACAACTTCCAAGATGCTATTGCCGCTTTAGAGGCAAATGTTATCAAATTGCATGACAAAATATATGTAAGAGATGAACACGGTAAACGTATTGAAACAACAGCAGGTAGAATTATTTTTAACGAAGCAGTAAGAAACGCAGTTTTATAATATAAGGGTGAATAAACAATGACAAATATATATACAACACAAAAGAAAACAATAGATTTCATTAACAAACAAATGGATAAAGGTGCATTGAAAAATTTACTTGCACAAATTTATCTTGAGTTTGGTGGTGCAAAAACAGCTACATTAGCAAATACATTAAAAAACTTAGGTTACCACTATGCAACAAAATCAGGTGTAACCATTTCAATTTCAGACTTGTCAGTTCCACCAATAAAACAACAATTATTGAAAGAAGCTGATGAAGAAATTCAAAAATCAACAAACAGATACTTAAAAGGTGAAATTACCGAAGTAGAAAGATATACAAAGGTTATCGACACTTGGTCAGAAACAACGGCAAAATTAACAGAACAAGTTGTTAAAAACTTTGATAGATTGAATCCGGTATATATGATGGCATTCTCAGGTGCCAGAGGTAACTTATCACAAGTATCACAATTGGTTGGTATGCGTGGTTTGATGGCAGATGCACAAGGTCAAATCATCGACTTGCCAATTAGAGCAAACTTTAAAGAAGGTTTGTCTGTAACAGAATACATCATTTCATCATACGGTGCAAGAAAAGGTCTTGTTGACACAGCGTTAAAAACTGCTGACTCAGGTTATTTAACAAGACGTTTGGTTGACGTTGCTCAAGATGTAATTATTCGTGATACAGATTGCCACGGTAAAAAACACATTATGTTAAAAGGTATATATGATGGTGATACTTGTATTGTACCTTTAATTGACAGATTACTTGGCAGAACTATTGCTCAAGATATTGTTGATGCTGATGGTAATGTTATTGTTGCAAATAATACAACATTAGACAGAAAAGATATTAAAAAGATTGAACGTTCAGGTATTGAATTAACAGAATTGGCTGTGCGTTCAGGTTTAACTTGTGAATTAGAATACGGCATTTGCCAAAAATGTTATGGTTGGGCGATGACAACTCAAAAATTAGTTGATGTTGGTGAATCAATCGGTATTATTGCTGCTCAATCAATCGGTGAACCAGGAACACAATTAACAATGCGTACATTCCACACAGGTGGTGTATTCAAAGGTTCTGGTGCAATGAAACACATTATTGCTGAAGAAGCAGGTGAAGTTGTTTCAGATGTAAGAACAAGAGAAGTAAGAACACGTCACGGGGATGTTGTACAAATTCTTATACTTGAATCCGATGTTGAAGTTAAAGGTGAAAGTAAAACAAGAAAATATCATATTCCTGCTGGTGCTACAATTATGTTCAAAAAAGGACAAAAAGTAGAAAAAGGATTTGAACTTGCAGAATATGAACCTGTATCACAAGGTGACGGTTCTCGTTTAACAGAAAAAGCCACAAAAGATATTACATCAGACTTGTCAGGTGAAGTTGTATATCAAGATTTTACAGCAGATGAAAAGAAAGACAGACAAGGCAACGTGTCAAGAACTGCAAATAAGAGCGGTGTTGTTTGGGTACTAGGCGGTGATGTATATAACTTACCTGGTGGTTCAAAAATTCTTGTTAAAGATGAACAAAAAATTAAAGAAGGTGAAAAACTTGCAGAAACTCTTACAATATGCGAACACGGTGGTGAAGTAAGAGTTGGTGACGACCTTGAAATAGAAGAAGTTAAATTTGAAGGTAAAAAAATTAAGAAAATTGTGTCCGGTAAAGAATTAACTATCGTAATTGCTTCAATTCTTCCTTCAAATGCAACTTTTGAACAAACAAAGAAAGAACAACTTTGGACTGTTGATAAAACAGGTGAAAAATATATTGTTAAATCCCCTGTTGATACAACTGTTGAAAACGGAATGATTATTGCCGAATTAATAAGTGATGATTGTTCAGTTTCTTCATCAGGTGAAATAAAATATGTTGATGTAGAAGTTGATGAAAATCAAATAATTACAAAAGCTGGTTCTGTTGTATTTATTCCAGAAGAAGTTCATCAATTAAATAAAGAATCAACATTGAAAATGGTAGAATCAGGAACAAAAGTTACAGCAGGTACAGAAATTGTAAAAGACGTATATTGTCATTTAGACGGTATTGTTGAAATCAAAGAATATAATGATGTAATTCACGAAGTTACAATAAGACCTGGTGAAATATACCAATTAGCAAATGTATCTGAGTTAAAAGTTGAAGAAGGTGAAGTTGTTAAAAAAGGTACAGTAATTGCTGATGGTATCAAAGCAAAAGAAACTTCAATTGTAACAATCTTGGATTCAGATATGGAAGATTTGGATATTGATGATTTAGATGAAGAAATGGATTCTTCAATGAATATTGAAGAAGACAACATTGCAAACCAGCCAATCCAAATTCTTGTAAGACCGGTGCAAGTTATTAAGGTTAATCAAAAAGATGTATCTATAAAATTTGATACATCAGACGAATTAATAGATATAGTTCCTGTAACTCAATTGCAATATAAAGATGGCGCAAGAGTTAGAAATTTAGATGGTGCAACATTAATCAGAACAAGTTTGGTTCTTCAAATGCAAGGTCACTTATCACACCTAAAAGGTATGGTTGAACTTGACGATAAAGGCAGCTTGAAAATTGTTGTACTTGATAAATTAATTATACGTCGTGATATTGAAGGAAATTCAAAATTAAACGACTCTTTACAAACAGAACTTCTTGTTAAAAACGGCGAAATTATAGAGCCAAAAACTCCTGTTGCAAAGACTTGTGTATTGGCAATAAATGACGGAACAGCTTCAATTAAAAACGAAGATGAAGAAGCAAGAAGATTACTTTTGATTTGTGAAAACTATGAAGAAAAAGTTGCAGTAAAATCAAAGGCAGTTGTAAAAAAAGGACAATTTGTAAAACAAGACGACTTGTTAACAGAAGGCGAAGATAGAGCGCCTGTTTCAGGACAAGTTGTAAAAGTAGAAAAAAATCAAATAGTAATTCGTTCAGGCAGACCATACTTAATCAGCCCAGGTACAATGTTACTTGTATCAGCAGGAGCGTTGGTACTAAGAGGTGATATGTTGGTATCACTTGTATATGAAAGACAAAAAACAGGTGACATCGTACAAGGTCTTCCAAGGGTTGAAGAATTGTTGGAAGGTCGTAAACCAAAAGATTGTGCTATTTTGGCAGAAGAAGACGGTAAAGCAATTATTGAAACTGATGACGATATGCCAAGATTGTACCTTGAAACTGAAGATGGATCAAAAACAGAAATTAAATTTGCAATTGATGCAAATATAGTTGTTCAAAACGGTCAAAAAATCGTAAAAGGTCAACCATTGACAAGCGGTCCTTTAAACCCTCATGACGTAATGAGATTATGCGGTCCTGAAGTTGCACAACAATATCTTGTAGATGAAGTACAACGTGTATATCGTTCTCAAGGTGTAGAAATTGCGGATAAACACGTTGAAATTATCGTAAGACAAATGACTAAGAAAGTTAAAATTGTCGATGCGGGAGATACAAACTTGTTACCTGGTGAATTGATTGAAGTTCAAATATTTGAAAAGGAAAATGACGCAGTATTAGCAAACGGTGGTCAGCCTGCAACTTGCGAATACATGCTGTTAGGTATTACAAAAGCGTCATTGAATACTGAATCATTTATTTCTGCAGCTTCATTCCAAGAAACAACCAGAATATTAACAGAAGCAGCTGTTGACGGTAAGAAAGACTTATTAAGAGGTTTAAAAGAAAACGTTATTATTGGTCGTTTGATTCCTGCCGGCACAGGTTTCTATCACTTAACTCATGCAAATGAAGAAAAAGATAAAGAAGCTCAACGCAGAGCAGCTCAAAGAAATCAAGCTCGTAAACCATCTGCAATTTTGGAAGAAATTGAAGGTATGTTTGGAGCTCCTGAGTTTACAATAGATGATGAAACTATTGGTTAATTAAAAATAAAAGAAAAATGGCGGTGTTTTAACACCGCCATTTTTTTATTGAAAAATATAACGATAAAATCAAATTTATGCTTGAAATTTTAGTTTTTTATGTGATGATATAATTAACGCTAATACAATAGCAAAAGGTACAAGTATATAAAAGATAAGGAATTAAGAAATGGCAAGAAAAACACCATTAGAAAAAATCAGAAACATTGGTATTGCAGCTCACATTGACGCAGGCAAAACCACAACAACAGAACGTATTTTGTTCTACACAGGTAAAACACATAAAATCGGCGAAGTTCATGACGGTGCTGCTGTAACAGACTTTATGGATCAAGAACGTGAACGTGGTATTACAATTCAATCAGCAGCCGTAACAGCTGAATGGAAAGGTCATCAATTAAATATCATTGACACACCGGGCCACGTTGACTTTACAGTTGAAGTAGAACGTTCATTGCGTGTATTAGACGGTGAAGTTGCAGTATTTTGTGCAGTAGGTGGTGTTCAATCTCAATCTGAAACTGTATGGCGTCAAGCAAACCGCTACGAAGTTCCTCGTATCGTATTTGTTAACAAAATGGATAGAACAGGTGCAGATTTCTACCGTGTATTAAACCAAATCAGAGATAGATTGAGAGCAAATGCATTTGCTATTCAATTGCCAATTGGGGCAGAAGATAAAATGCAAGGTATTATCGACTTAATTGAAATGAAAGCTGAAATTTACAGAGATGATTTAGGCAAACAAATGGATATTTTCGATGTTGATACTTGCAATGAAATTTCTCAAGAATTAAAAGACAAAGCTCATCAATATAGAGAAGAATTAGTTGAAGCTATTGCATCAGAAGATGATGCTTTAATGGAAAAATATTTTGAAGATCCTGATTCAATAACAGTTCCTGAATTAAAAGCAGTATTAAGAAAAGCTACTTGTGCAAACAAAATTGTACCTGTAACTTGCGGTACTGCATTCAAGAATAAAGGTGTTCAAATGTTACTTGATAATGTTGTTGACTACTTGCCATCACCAACAGACGTAAAAGCTATTGAAGGTGAAATGGAAGATGGAACAAAAACAGAACGTCATTCATCAGACTCAGAACCATTTGCAGCATTAGCATTTAAAGTTATGACAGACCCGTTTGTAGGTCGTTTGACATTCTTACGTGTATATTCAGGTGTAATTACATCAGGTTCTTATGTATTGAATGCAACAAACGGTAAAAAAGAACGTATTTCTCGTTTAGTTCGTATGTATGCAGACCAAAGACTTGAAGAACAAGAAGTATATGCAGGTGATATTTGTGCAGCAGTTGGTTTAAAAGATACAACAACTGGTGATACATTATGTGATGAAAAAGCACCTATTATCTTAGAAAAAATGGTATTCCCAGAACCTGTAATTTCTGTTGCTATTGAACCAAAAACAAAAGCTGACCAAGAAAAAATGGGTATTGCATTACAAAAGCTTGCTGAAGAAGACCCTTCATTTAGAGTTAAAACAGATGCAGAAACAGGTCAAACAATTATTTCAGGTATGGGTGAACTTCACTTAGACATCATTGTTGACCGTTTATTAAGAGAATTCAAAGTTGATGCTAATGTTGGTAAACCACAAGTTGCATACCGTGAAACAATCAGAGGAAATGCTGATCAAGAAGCTAAATTCCAAAGACAATCAGGTGGTAAAGGTCAATACGGACACGTTAAAATCAGAATTTCACCGGCAGAAGAAAATGCAGGATTTGTATTTGAAAACAAAATTGTCGGTGGTGCTATTCCGAAAGAATTTATCGAACCTGCAAGAAAAGGTATGGAAGAAGCTCTTGAAGGCGGTATCTTAGCAGGCTATCCAATGATTGACGTTAAAGTTGAACTTTATGATGGTTCATACCACGAAGTTGACTCTTCTGAAATGGCATTTAAAATCGCAGGTTCAATGGCTATTAAAGATGGTACAAAGAAAGCTCAACCTTGCGTACTTGAACCTATGATGAAAGTTGAAATTGAAATTCCTGATGAATACACAGGTAACATCATTGGTGATATCGCAAAAAGACGTGGTAGAGTTGAAGGACAAGAACCGATGGGTAACACAGGTAACGTAATTGTTAGAGCAACAGTTCCTTTGGCTAATATGTTCGGTTACGCAACTGACTTACGTTCTAACACTCAAGGTCGTGGTACATTCTCTATGGAATTTAAATGCTACGAACAAGTTCCAAAGAACGTTGAAGAAGAAATTATTGCAAAAGCCGGTGCTAAAGCATAAGATTTTGCATAAAAATAAAAGCAAGACAGAAAAATTTTCTGTCTTGCTTTTTTGTGTATTGCAAATTAGAAAAAATATGTTAGAATAATGAAAAAGGAGAAAAACGTTATGAATAGTGTGTTTAGAGTTTCGGGGGGGGGGTAAAATCCGCTTGTAGCAAAGGTTTTAAGGTTTTTAAAAGGTGTATTAAATCTATATTATCTTGGTTAAACGGTCGAACAGTTGAACAGTTGAATAGTCCAATATCTGCTAAACTCTTTAACCTTTCAACTAATAAACTAAAAAATCTATTCACGACTCACTATTCACAATTTACTAAAAAAGTTTTTGCATTCACTCTAGCTGAAACACTTATTGTAATGGGTATAATAGGTGTAGTTGCGGCATTAACATTACCAAACTTAAACTCCTCAACAGGTGACAAAGAAAAAGTTGTTAAACTACAAAAAATATATTCAAATCTTGAAGATGCAATAGGTAGAGCGAAAATTGTTTATGGTCCAGTTAGTAATTGGTGTTCAGGGCTTTCTGAAAATGATTGTGAAAAACGAAGATTTGAGAGAATAACAGAGTTTTTGAAATATTCAAAAGTTTGTACAGTAAGTGATGCTTGTACTCTATTTGCGAGAAATACATCTTCACTAGGCCCGGGTTATCGCATGCCGTATTCGATAGTATTGCCGGATGGTGCCACTGTTGGTTTCGGTGATAGATGGATATATATAGATATAGATGGCATTGGTAAGGGTTCAGATATCGATTGCAAAGATACTTTTTTCCTATTTTATGACAACTCAGGCATGCATTATACTAATGATAAAAGTTTAGATGGTGATAAACCTAGTTTATATAAATGTGGAGCATGGGTATTGATGTACAATAATTTGGATTATTTAAAATGCCGTGACTTAGAATTTAATACAGGCAAAACTACTTGCAAATAATTAATAAAAAATAAAAACACGGTCGGTTTTGCTTTAGCAAAACCGACCGCTACATGTTTTGATTGTTGGAAAACTATTTAATTTTTACGCTTACACCTTTCTTTTCAGTGTATTTGTTGATTTTTGCATTAGCTCTTGCTTTAGCTGCTTTTTTTGCATTTGCTTTAGCGTTAGCTTTTGCAGCTTTAGCATCTGCTTTTGCTTTTGCCGCATCTGCTTTTGCTTTGTCATAATCAGCTTTAGCTTTGGCAGCTTTGTTTAGAGCGCTATCAGGTTTTGTACTTGTAACTGATACATTTGTACCCTTAATGTTTTTTGTTACAGTTGCTGCAAGTGCTGTTGAAGTTGTCAATGCGATTGCTAATGCGCAAGTCATAATTAGTGTTTTTTTCATAATAATCCTCCTTTCAGAACATTCATTAAAAATATATAACTAAATTACATGATTTTCAAGTATTTCTGATATAATAAAAACATGGAAAGAAAACAGTATAAATTACTTGGTTATAACATAGATTTATTTGATATGCAGAGTGCATTAAATTATGCAAAATCTCTCATAGATGGCGCTAATAGCTCCCATATCGTTACTATTAATCCTGAAATAATTGATTATGCCAATAAACATGAAGAATATGCAAAAATTCTGAAAGAAGCAGAAATGGTTATCCCTGACGGAATTGGTATAAAAATAGGTTTGCAAGTTAATGGTATAAGAGTTCAAAGACTTACAGGAATCGAGTTTGCAAGACTTTTGATAGATGATGCCGCAAAAAATAATATACCTGTTGCTCTTGTTGGTGCAAAACCTAATGTTATTGAAAAAGTTCAAAAATGTTTAAAAGAAGATTTTCCTGATTTGAATATTGTATATGCACACGATGGATATTTTAAAGATAATTCTGAAATTTTTGAAGGTTTAAAACTTTCTTGCCCTAAAATTTTGTTTGTTGCTATGGGCGCACCTAAACAAGAAGAATTTATATATGAATTGAAATCAATACTTCCTTCAACATTAATGATAGGTATAGGCGGTAGTTTTGATGTTTGGGCTGGAGAAGTTCAAAGAGCGCCAAAAATTTGGCAAAAACTTGGTTTAGAGTGGTTATATCGTACAATAAAACAGCCGGAAAGATTTAAAAGAATATTTCCGACTTTGCCAATTTTTGTGTATAATGTTATTAAAGAAAGATTAACAAAGAAAGGGTAATAAAATGCTAGAACAAAAAGACGTAGAACAATTAAAAGATTTGTGTAAACAAACAAGACGTAACATTATTAAAATGGTTCATAATGCAAAATCAGGACACGTTGGCGGTGCTATGTCAGCAGTTGAAATTTTAACAACTTTATATCAAAAAATAATGAATGTATATCCGAAATGGGATAAAGATGTTGATTTTGAAAAACGTGATAGGTTTGTTTTATCAAAAGGTCATGCATCAGCAGTTTATTACTCTGTACTTTCACAAAGAGGATTTTTTCCTGAAGAAGAATTAATGACCTTCCGTTTATTTGGTTCTCGTTTACAAGGTCACCCAAATACTCACTTACCTGGAGTTGAAGTTGCAACAGGCTCTTTAGGACAAGGTTTATCTATGGCTGTTGGTATGGCTTTAGGTTTGAAACTTGATAAAAATCCTGCACATGTATTTTGTTACTTAGGTGATGGCGAATTACAAGAAGGCTCTTGCTGGGAAGCTTTTATGCATGCTCCTCACAAACATTTAAATAATATTACAGCAATTATCGACAGAAATATGCTTCAAATTGATGGTGATGTTGAAAAAGTTAAAGCCTTAGAACCATTAGCTGACAAATTAAAAGCATTTAACTGGAATGTTGTAGAAATTGATGGTCATGACTTAAACCAAGTTTATGATGCGCTAAAAGCTGCAAAAGAAAATAATTCAGATAAGCCGACAGCAATTATTGCTCATACTACAAAAGGTAAAGGTGTATCATTTATGGAAAACCAAGCAGGGTGGCACGGTAAAGCTCCAAATGATGAAGAAATGGAAAAAGCACTTGCTGAATTAGCATAAAAAATAAAGAATACATATAAATAAAAATCGGTGTAATAAAAGAATTACACCGATTTTTTATGTTTTGATTTAAAAATTAATTTTCAGATGGTTTAAACATATCTTTTTTTTCGTTTATAAAGCTTTGGATATTACCAACAATTTCGTCACCTTTTTTTTGTAATTCAGAAACAACTGCTTCTGCTTTGTCTTGAATATCTTTAACTTTAGCATCTGTTTTATCTAAAATATCTTTTGCTGTGTCTGACAACATTTCTCTTGTTTCTTCACCTGATTTTGGTGCTAATAATATACCTGTAATAGCGCCTATTGCTGCACCAATTGTGAAACCTACTAAAAATTTTCCTACTGACATAATAATATCTCCTTTACTATTTATATTCTATCGTATTATCTTTTTATAACATTACCCATTCGGGCTGTTTTATTTTTGAAACATCTTTACAACAGTTGCAAAACCTTTATATAAGCCTTTTGCTAATGAACCTGATAAAAATCGTAGTTTTGAAAATGTAGCTGCACTGGCACCAAATGCACCTTCCATCGCATCTCTCATTTTATCTATACCTTTATCTGTAGATTTCATAAATTCATTTAATGTATGTAAAGATTCATTCACTTCTCGCAATGTAGGACGAAGTTCATTTCTCACTACTGATGTTGTTTCATCAACGTTTCTTGCTAAACTTGACATATCAACAATTAATTTTATTAAAAAACCGCCTACAACAACAAACATAATACCTGTTGCTATTGCTAAAAATGCTAAACCGTTGTTTAAAAGTATTTGAGATGTTTCCATATTTAATTTTCCTTTTTATTGATTTATATCGTAATCTGAATTTGCGTCTTCAAGTTGTTTTGCTTTTTCCATTTTTTCTGATTTTGCAGCGTTCTTAATTTTTTTAATTTGTTTTTCAATTTTGTATTTTACTAAATCTATTGCCTCAAGAGCTTGTTTTTTAGCAGCTCTAACGTTTGGAGCTTGCGTTTCTATTAAATTTTCTAATGCACATTTTACATCTTTACAAGAGTCTTCACCTTTTTTAGGTGCTAATAAGACTCCGGTTATTACACCGCCTATAACTCCGACCATAATTCCGATACCGAAACATAATGAATCATTTTCTTTGCACATTTTTTGAACCTCGACTTTCATTTATACAACTGATTGTAACATATAAATTTTAAACATACAATGTTAAATTCTGCAATCAGCCCTGAGTGTATCATATAGAACTAATAATAATTCGATAAACAATACTTTCTTTTTAAAACGGGTTCGCTCAAAGAAAAATAATGTTACAGTTATTAACAATCCTTTTATCATTTTTCTAATAAACATTCTTCTTTTTTCTTCAAGTATGCGTTTTTGACAACGAACTTTTAATTTAAATCTGTTTGCTGTATCATATAATGCTCTTAATTGAAATTTTAATGTGTGTCTATTTACTTTAAATTTTTCTGATATCGCAATAACTTTTTTATCCAATAAATATATTCCGTAACAAAACATTGTTACTACAATTAATTCAAGTATAAAAAACATTGCGAATAAATAAATCATTTCTTAAATTCTTCTTTTGTATTATTATCAGATTATACAGTAAAATAAAAAAAAAGAAAATACCAAAAAGAATTATTTTATGGAAAGAATAAAGTTTTATATATCAATATTTGTGGCAAGGATTATTGCTTTAATAATTAAACTAGTAGGTCGTTCAAGCGGTACATCTTTTGTCGGATTATTTACGTTAAAATTTAATCCTAATTTTCTTCATTATTGTTCGAAATATATTACAGGAAAAAAAATTAGTGTAACAGGTACGAACGGAAAAACCACAACAGCAGGTTTAATAGCTCAAATATTTGAAGCCAACGGCAAAAAATTGATTCACAATGCTCAAGGTGCAAATATGCTTACAGGTATTGCTAATGTTTTTGCCAAAACTATTGTTCCGTCAAAGCGTTATGATAATTGTGTCTTAGAATCTGATGAAGCTTATTTGTCAAAATTATATGATTATATGAATTTAGATTATTTAGTTGTCACAAATTTATTTCGTGATCAGCTTGACAGGTATGGTGAATTGGATACTACGGCTAAAAAAATTCAATCTGCTATTGATAAAAATAAAAATTTAACCCTAATTCTAAATGCTGATGATCCTCTTGTTGCTAATTTAGGTAAAGAAAATAAACGAATTTATTATGGTTTTGAAAATATAGAATTTGTTAGTAGCAGAACAATTTCAAAAGCTCCTGCCGAGATGTTTAATTGTATATGTGGAGAACCATTAAAGTATTCAAAGCGTTTTTATGCCCAACAGGGACATTATTATTGTGATTGTGGTTATCATCGTCCGGAATGTGATTATGTCGGTTATGCAAGAATATTTGATGATTATGTTGAAATAGATGTAAAACATAATAATGAAACTACTAATTATAGAGTTGATACAATTGGTTTATATAACGCATATAATGTTCTTGCCGCAGTTTCAACTGCATTGGAATTTGGTTATACTCAAGATGAAATTCAAAATGCATTACAAACTTACAAAGCTATGTTTGGGCGTGCTGAAAAAACTGAAATAAACAGTCATAAGGCTATTATTCAATTAATTAAAAACCCTGCCGGTGCAAGTGAGGTTTTAAAAACGGTTGATTTGAACTCAAATATATTAATAGCAATAAATGATAATTTTGCGGATGGCAGAGATGTTTCATGGCTTTGGGATGCTGAATTTGAGTTGTTGAAAGATGTTGAAAAACCAATTTTTACTTCAGGAATAAGGGCAAACGATATGGCATTAAGATTAAAATATGCAGGTGTTCCTTCTGATAAAATAAGAGTTATACCGGATTTATTTAAAGCCATAGACGAAATTTCTAATTCTACTGATAATAATGAAAAAATTACAATAATGCCGTCATATACTGCGCTTTTACAAATAAAAAACAGGTGATAAAATAATGCTTTTAGATATAAATATAAATTACTTGGCAAACTTAAGAAATTCTATCGGTGGTGGAGAACCTGATATTTTGAAATTTTCAAGATATTGCGAACACTCCGGAGCAGATGGAATAGTTGTGCATGTTGCAGATGGAAATTCAGGAATTTCTTTTTATGATGTAAAATACATACGCAAACATTTACGTACAAGATTTATTCTAAAAATGGCTATGACAGAGGAAAACAAAAGACTTGCATTGGATTGTAAACCTGATACGGTATGTATTGTTCCTCAAACAAATGAACCATCTCCGTCTAAGGGATTTAATGTTTTGAAAAATCAAACAGAAATAAATGATTTTATGCTGCCAATTATGTATGAAGGCATTGTGGCAAGTGTTTTTATTGAACCTGATATTGAACAAGTAAATTCAGCTTATAAAGCCGGTATGCATTATGTTGAATTAAATACTTTAAAGTATTCAGAAGCCTTTAAGATTGGTGAATTTGATAAAGAATTTACGACATTGAAAGAAAGTTCTGTTCTTGCAAATACACTAGGTATGAAAGTATCCTTATGCAAGGGTATTAATTATCAAAATGTATCAAAGTTGACAGAGTTACACGGAATTTCAGAGATGACCATAGGACATAGTATTACTGCAAAATCTATATATAACGGATTAGACAGTTCAATAAAAGAAATGAAAGAGTTGATTAATGAAAAGTAAAGAAGAAATAATTGCTGAAATGCAACAAGTAGTTGAACAAATGAGATTAGATGATTTGGAAGAACGACCGGAATTGGAATATGAATATTTTGATTGCTCTTGCTGCGGTCAAACAAAATCTTATGCTGGTTCAATTCAATATGGAGAATACAGACTTTGCAATGATTGCGTCTTATTGGCAGAAACAGGTTTTGCTCTTAATAAAATAAAAGATGTAACAGATTTAATTAATGCTATGGAAGATAGAAGACTTGAAGAAATATGCAATTTTATCAAACAGGATGAACAAAGACATAATAATTAGCCTAGTTCATCTATTTGAGTTGTAATGTTTAAGTCAATATATTTATATATGTTGGTTAAAATTCCTAGTGGAAAATAATAATTATTATCTGCAGGAACAATCTTTAAAATAGCAGAATTATTATCAACTCTGTGTACAGATGCCAAAAACTCTCTATTTGCCGCATTGAACAATATATATCCATTTTTGGATTGAATTTCTTTTATTATAAAATTATTTGCATTAATGCTGGCAAGAGTTAAAAAATATAGTTTATCAACAGCAACATTGTACTTGTTAGTGCATTTTTCAAAAGAAATCATTTGTGGTATGGTTGGAGATACATTTTGTGGATTTGTATTACTACTATTCACCTGTAATGTTTGTGTAGTATTGGAAACTGCGGAAACAGGTTTTACTACATAATTCTGTTCGCAAAATGCTTTTGTACCTATAATAAAAATTGATAGTATTATGATTAATTTTCTTCCCATGAGTCCCCCCAATTAATATCAACAGGCAAAGGTACTTTTAATTTTGCTACATTTTGCATTTCAAATGCAACAATATTTTTTACCTGTTCTAATTCATCTTTTTCGACTTCAAAAACTAATTCATCATGAACTTGCATAACCATTTTTGATTTTAGACTATTTTCTTTAAATTTTTCACCAACATTAATCATCGCCATTTTTATTAAATCTGCGGCTGTTCCTTGCATAGGATGATTAATAGCAGCTCTTTGTGCAAATTCTTTTACCATTCTGTTTGTTGCAGACAGTTCGTTAGAAAGGTAACGCTTTCTTCCGCAAATAGTTTCTACGTATCCGTTCATATATGCTTGATGAACAATATTTGTCATATATGTTTTTATTTTAGGATAAGTTTCAAAATATTTATTAATAAAATTATCTGCTTCCGGCACAGTAATTTTTAATGCTTTAGCCAGACCATATTTTGTTTGTCCGTATATTATTCCAAAATTAACTGCTTTTGCTTTATATCGCATATCTTTTGTGACTTTTTCAACAGGAACATCAAAAACTTTTGATGCAGTTAAACTATGTACATCAATACCTGAATTAAATGCATCTATTAAATTTTCATCTTCTGATATATGCGCAAGCAAACGTAACTCAATTTGAGAATAATCTGATGATAGTATGAAATTACCTTTTTTTTCGGGAACAAAAGCTTTTCTTAATTTGTTGCCTTCTTCAGTTCTTATAGGAATATTTTGTAAATTAGGATTAGAAGAAGATAGTCTTCCTGTAACTGTCGCTGTTTGGTTGTATGTAGTATGAATACGAGAATCTTTCAAGCTTACTAGTAGTGGTAAAGCATCAGTATATGTAGATTTTAATTTAGCATATTTTCTATATTCAATTAAGTATTTGCAGATGTCGTGTTCTTCTGCCAAAGATTCTAAAACTTCAACACTTGTTGAAAGAGTTGCTTTGCCACGTTTTTTCTTTAGTTGAATGTTTAACTTATTATACAGAATATCTCCGACTTGTTTAGGTGAATTTATATTGAATTTTTCACCGGAAATTGCAAAAATCTTATCTTCATATTCTTTCATCTTTTTTGTCATATATTCTGAAAGTTCACTCATATAGTCTATATCAATTGCAACTCCGTCGTATTCCATTTGCGCTAAAACTTTAGAAAGCGGCAATTCAATTTCATCGTGTAATTTTAATTCAGAGACAGATAATTCATTTTTCCAAAATTCTGCAAGTTGAAATATTGCAAAAGCGTTATCCATTGAATAATCCGACCAATTTAATGTTTCAAGTTCAGATAATTTTGTTTTTTTATCGGTTTCAAGTTCAACTGAAATATGATTTATGTAATCAAAAGCTTGAGCTGAGAGTTCATGACTTCTACTTGGATTTTTTATGTAGCTTGTTAAAAATACATCGCAATCAACATTATTTATGCTGATATTAAAGTTTTTTAAAATATTAATATTATTTTTTGTGTTATATGTGTATTTTTTTATGTTGTTATCTTCAAAAAAATCTTTCAATAAAATGATATTATCATCTTTATTGTCGATATAAAAAGCTTTATCATCAATACATATTGCCAATCCATATATTTTTATATCTGAAGCATTATTATATTTTGCTGCAAAGTCAATTGAAGCAAGCCCCTGTTTAGACAATACTTTTATAAGTTCTAAAATTTCATCTTTTGTGTTAAGGATAGTTTTTTCGTAAGTTTTACTTTCAACAACTTTTTTAATTGCGTTAGTAAATAAGCCCAATTGCATTTGTTCTTGAATTTCAGAAGAGTCTTCTTTTAATTGGAGTGTCGTTTTTTCTTCTGCTGTCGGCTCATTGCAGTTTTTATTAAATAGGCATAAAATATTATCAATATTTTTAACAAAACTGTAAAATTGAACTTTTTTAAAATAGTCCATAACATTTGCAATATCAGGCATTAAAACTTTCGTGTCGTTAAAATCGAAATCAATATCAACATTTCTTATAATTGTAGCTAAATATTTACTTAATTTCGCACTTTCTATACCTTCTTTAAGTTTATTGCGTACTGCATTTTCTGGAATATTATCAATGTCAGCCAAAATATCTTCCAGTGAAGAATATCTGCTTAAAAGTTTTTGTGCAGTTTTTTCTCCAATACCTCTTACGCCAGGAATATTATCTGACGTGTCACCTCTTAAGCCTTTATAATCAATAACTTGATTAGGCCAAACTCCAAGTTTTTCGTAAACCTTGTTCCAATCATAAGTTGTAAGAACACCTTTTGAAGGTATCAAAACTTTAATAAGACCATCTTTATCAATTAATTGAAAAGAATCTTGGTCACCTGTTAAAATATACGTTTTATGACCTAAATCTGCGGCTTTTGTAACTATTGTACCTATAACATCATCAGCTTCAAAGCCTTCTTTTGTGTATATTGGAATATCAAATGCCTGAAGTCCTTCAATAATTAATCCCAATTGAGTTCTCAAATCGTCAGGCATTGATTCTCGATTGGCTTTATATTCTTCATATTTTTCAACTCTGAAAGTTTGTCTTCCAACATCAAAAGCTACTGCAATTGAGTCAGGTTTTATTTTTTCATTTTTCAGTAAGTCAAAAATAGCCTTAAAAAATCCATAAACAGCCCAGGTAGGTGTTCCTTCAGATGTTTTCATACCTGTACGTTCAAGCGCAAAATATTCTCTAAAAGCAAGAGCGTGACCATCTATTAAAATTAAAGTTTTTGAGCTATTCATAATAACAGATTAACCCAAACATTGACTAATCGCAAATTGATGATTGTATAGTGTAAAATTAATAAAATAATTTGCCTTAGCAAGTTAGCTAATTAAATTCAAATAATCCGAAACAGGCATGAAATGGGAAAAGGCAATTTTTAAACAGAAAAATACTTTATACAAATACAGATATTTATATCTGTATTTAAAAGTTAAAATAAAATTAGAAATTGAATGATTATTTTCTTAACTTATGCCCCAAAAGCGTAATCTTGTGGCATTGTGACCGTTTGTTAAGAAATGTAAATATGCATGAGTAAAAAAAGTCAATTTTTTACTCAAAAAAAACTTTATATAAGTACGAGAGATAAATTAAGAAAAGAGAGAAAATAACATGTCTTTAGTAGTAACAATGAAAATGCAATGGCAAAGAGCAAAAACTGATTTAACAAAAGCTCAATTTGAAGAAGATACAGCTGCAAGACAAATAGAAAAATTAACCTCTCAAATAAACGAAGTAGCAAGTGCATATAGTTCTTCA
>DJYG01000020.1:0-533 GCA_002450015.1 Cyanobacteria bacterium UBA6984
ATTTGGGCGCTGTCTCGGCGAGAGGCTCGGCGAAATTGGATTATCCGTGAAGATACGGATTACGTGTACCAGGACAGAAAGACCCTATTGAGCTTTACTGTAGCTTGAAATTGAATTCGGGTTCTTATTGTGCAGTATAGGTGGGAGACTTTGAAGCAGGAGCGTCAGCTTCTGTGGAGTCATCGTTGAGATACCACTCTGTAATAATTTGAATTCTAACCCTGATCCCTCTAACAACAGGGCAGGGAACAGTTTCTGGTAGGCAGTTTGACTGGGGCGGTCGCCTCCTAAAATGTAACGGAGGCGTTCAAAGGTTCCCTCAGGTTGGTCGGAAATCAACCGTTGAGTGCAATAGCAAAAGGGAGCTTGACTGTGAGACCTACAAGTCGAACAGGTACGAAAGTAGGATATAGTGATCCGGTGGTTCTGTATGGAAGGGCCATCGCTCATCGGACAAAAGTTACCATAGGGATAACAGGCTTATCTCCCCCAAGAGTCCACATCGACGGGGAGGTTTGGCACCTCGATGTCGG
>DJYG01000020.1:685-7389 GCA_002450015.1 Cyanobacteria bacterium UBA6984
TTCGGTCCATATCCGGTATGCGCGCAAGAGATTTGAACGGAGTCTTCCTTAGTACGAGAGGACCGGGAAGAGGGAACCTCCAGTGTACGGGTTATTCTGCCAAGAGTAAACGCCCGGTAGCTGTGTTCCAAGCGGATAAGTGCTGAAAGCATATAAGTACGAAGCCCACCGTAAGATGAGATCTCTCATGACACAAGTCAGTAAGTCCCCACGAAGATCACGTGGTTGATAGGTCAGAGATGTAAGTATGGCAACATATTTAGTCGACTGATACTAATCGGACGAGGGCTTTTCCTAAATCTAGGATTAGTTGTGATTGCGTTTTGTTTATAATCTTTATGCAGCTTTCAATGCACACAGCGTTAAAAGAATTCGCTGGTGTCCAAGAGTGAGGAAACCACCCGTTCCCATCCCGAACACGGTCGTAAAGACTCATTTCAGTGAAAATACTTGGCGGGCCACCGCCTGGGAAGATAACCCGATGCCAGCATCTATTTTAAAGGAAAGGAACAATCAAAAAAGATTGTTCCTTTTTTGTTGCAAACGCAAAGAGGAAACCACCCCCTCTCGCAAAACTTGACATTTAGTCAACTTTTGCTCGGCAGAGTCATCACGAACACGGTCGTAAAGACTCATTTCAGTGAAAATACTTGGCGGGCCACCGCCTGGGAAGATAACCCAATGCCAGCATCTATTTTAAAGGAAAGGAACAATCAAAAAAGATTGCTCCTTTTTTGTTGCAAACGCAAACATTTGCTTACTTGCATTTAACGCCACTACAAGTTTTAGTTTCGTGATTATATTACTCACAAAACATTTCAGCCTCAGCTTGTTCGTGCTAAAAATCAAATAAATTTTTTATAGGTATATTTAAAGCATTTGATATTTTAATTAATGTTTTTAGTCCAGGTTTATTTATGTTTACTTCTATTTTTCCTAAATAATCTAAACTTATTCCTGATTTTTCTGCCAGTTTTTCTTGTGTCAAATGGCGGTTTTCACGGTAAAATTTAATTTTTTTCCCAATATTTATATATATTTCTTTTTCTTCCATTTGACAATTTTACTGGATATAGTATCATAAATTTACTGGTAAATATCCAGTAAGTATCCGGTAAGTATCCGGTAAGTATTTGTATTTGAAAGGAACACTATCATGTTAAAATTTTTTAAAGCATTTACCCTTGCAGAAACGCTAATTGTAATGGGTATAATTGGTGTTGTTGCAGCATTAACACTCCCAAACCTAAACAGTTCAACAGGTGACAAAGAAAAAGTTGTTAAAGTTAAAAAGATTTATCAAAATTTACAAGATGCATTTGGGCGTGCACAAGCAGTTTATGGACCTTTTGGTGAATGGTTTAATAAATGCAACGGTAACGACAGAAGTTGTACAGGCAAGAGATGTGCAGATTTATTTACTGAGTTTATGAAAATATCAAAAGATTGCGATACTGCAAATACAGGTTGTTGGACAGCAGGAAATTCTAAAAATTTAGATGGTACTGATGATTATAATATTGCAACAGAAACATACAGCTATAAATATATTTTATCAGATGGTACATCTTTGGCATTTGATTGTTCACCTGATGGAGGTGAATGTAATATTCATGTTGATATAGACGGACCAAATAAAGGTGCTTATACAAATGGTAAAGATATTTTTGTATTTACAATTGGAGAGGAACAAGACGGTGGTCTTGAGCCATGGGGATTAAAATACAATGGTATTGACCCTAATTCAAATCCGAATTTTTCTCCTTCTAAGCACAGTCCTGCAATAACAGAATGGGTAATAAATTATGGTAATATGGATTATTTAAAAGCCAATTCTGACGGTGAATGTCCTAACGATATTCAATTAAATTGGAGTACACAAACTTCTTGTAAATAGTGTAAATATATGTAAACAAAACACTTAAATCATGGCAAAAAAAATGTTTACAGAGTTTAAATCAGTATGAAAATTTCTGCATTAGATTCTGTAAAATACACTAAACCATTACAAAATAGAGTTCAAACTAAAGTAACAACTGTTCCTCATAATTTGAAACAGTCACATGCTTCAGCATTATCGTTACTTGGAAATTATAATAAAGCTCTTGTAAATTTTAAAGGATATTATGGTGATCAACAACCTGCCAAAAAACTTTTCTGGATTTTAAAGGGCAATAGTGACGTTTACGAAGATAATGAAACCAAAAGAGATTTATTTAAAGGCGGAAATACAGGTTGGAAAAAGTGGGTGGCAACTCGTCCTGAAGACTTGCTAAAACGTTCACCAATGGATGCTATCCAATCTATTTGCACGTTAAATAAACAACCTGATTGTTACCCTGGAATACCATCTTATATTCCATCTCCAAATTATGGTGATAAATGGGGAAGACGTGCTAATTATATTGAAATTAACCCTCGTACTGTTGCTTTAACTGAAGGTGACAAAAAAAGTGAAGGTTTATTAAATGTAATGAAATTGCTTCCTGCGATTCCACCATCAGGTAAAAGTAATGCAAACTGCATAGTATTATCACAATTGTATCCTGCTATGTACAGAGAAAATGACGGTAAAACCGGTCGTTCATCTCTATATACAGTAGATTTACATTCCGGTATTTCAAAAAATCTTACCTCTGATAAATTAAGCAGAGGCAACCAAAGAATGGGCGATGATGAACAAGTTAAAGCTTTCAACGACATGGCTCATTTAAGAGGTTTAAAAACAGGTATAAGAATGCCGTTATCAGCAGGACAAATGACAGTTAAAGGTGAACCTTTCGACTGGTATAAACACGAAAAAGCTTTCATTGATGCTTGTTGTTGGGCTGTTGACTTAGGTTTTGATGCAATATTCTTTGATAGTGCAAAGCATGTAGGCAATTGGGATATGGGTAATTACTGCGGAGTTGGTGCTGTTCCTAACTTTAAACAAATGCAATATATTACTCAACAAATTAGAGAAAAAACAGGAAGAAATGACGTTGCTTTAATTGGTGAAAAATGTGATTTAAATCCAAGATTTAAAGAAATGGGTTTAACCGCGGGTAATGACTGGGGCAGAGCTGATGATTTCAACAATGTAATGCATGAATACGACAAACAACGTTGGAATGACGAATATGCGGCAGGTCCTGTTATTTCAGACGATAATGACAGAGGTGGCATGCCGTTTGAACAAAGACTTGGAAGAATTAAAACAGCATTAAACGCATATCGAGAACCGGGGTGGAAGCTACCTGTATATATGCAAATGCATGATTTATTCCCGTTAAGTCCTTATTCAAATACACATGATTTAATGGAAAATGGAGAAAACCGTTCTACATACGGTGATGTAGCAAGCCATTATAATAATATTTTTAATACATCAGAAGCTTCAAGAAAATATACATCAGATGTTTATAATGAATTTTTAAATGCAATGTATCAGTAAAAATTTAAGAAGTATAATGAGCTGGCGGTGCTTTAGCACCGCCAGCTTTGTGCTGAGCCTAAAATAATGCATCTGCCTAATCACAGAATAATTGCACAGCAGCTTATATTTATAAATTAACTCATTTAAATTTTTTTTTCATTAAACATTTTAAGAAATTTAATCATGTTTTATTACCTTTTAGTCTAATAGAAAATTTAGACGGATTTGTTAATACTTTTTTAAAAGGGATAATAATGGCAATTACAATTTTAATTTTTGATTATAAAAAAGCTGAACAAAATTTTTTCAAAAAAAATAAACTTGAAGATTATGATATACATTTTTTTGAAGAAAGTCTTAATGAAACAACTGTAAACAATCTTCCTGATGAGCTGTTAGAAGAAACAACAGTTGTCAGTGTATATTTAACTTCAAATGTAAATGATGAAGTTTTAAAAAAGTTCCCTAATTTAATGATATTGTCAACACGTTCTTCAGGTTATGAACATATAAATATAACTGAATGTTGTAATAAAAAAATAAAAGTTTTAAATGTTGAAACTTATGACAGTAAAGCAATTGTGCAATATACATTTGGTTTAATGATAGCTCTTATTAGAAAAATACTTATTGCAGAGAGAGATGTTAGAGAATTTAATTTTGAATATAACAGTTATATAGGTCGTGAGCTTGATAAATTAACAATTGGTATAATTGGTACAGGTAATACAGGTTCTGAAATGTGCCGTATCGCAAATGCTTTTGGAATGAAAATATTGGCATTAGATATAAGACAAAATATTGAACTTGTTGAAAAATATAATGTTAAATACACAGATAAAACAACATTATTGCAAAATTCTGATGTTATATCACTTCATGTTCCTTTAACTGACAGAACGAGAGAAATGATTTCAAAGCGTGAATTTGCAATAATAAAACCAACTGCAATCTTATTGAATACTTCAAGAGGCGAATTAATTAATACCGCAGATTTGTATGACGCTATTGTTACTGAAAATCTTGCAGGTGCGGGATTAGATGCTATGGATTGCGAAGAAATTGCATTTAATACGCATAACATGACAACCAAAGTGAAAGACTCAAATCTTGATTGCGTTTCAAAAGTATTTTTGACAAGAAGGTTAGCACAATTGGAAAATGTAATAGTAACTCCACGTGTTGCATATAGTACGCAAGATTCAATAGACAGAATTTTAGAAACTATGTTTGAATCAATAGAAGATTGCATACAAGGAGGTCATACTAATCAAGTTAATTAGCATGACCTTCTCTTTATTATTTTTGTACCTTACCTATATAATTTATAAATATAATTAAACTTCAACAAAAAGTCTTCTTCCAACAATATTTGGCTTTCCATTGTAATAACCTGCGAAATAACCGCCTTGAACAGGTCTGTTTTTAGCATAAGTATTCATATCAATTGTTGTTGTAACAAAAGGATTTGGATTAAAAGGATTTGAAGATTCAACCGGTCTGATAGGTTGAGCTTGTGTTTGTTGTGGGTTAACAGTAATTGGTGATAAAACTTTGTTAAAAATAGAAATAAGATTATTAGTGTTTGCCATTATGTAGTCCTCTCTCGCGCGTTTTTCTCTCTCGACAAATCTTATTTAATGAGAAAAATTTAAAAGTCATATTTTTTACTGAAATTTATTATAATAAATTAATATATCTTAATAAATCTCACCTTTTTATGTAGTATAATGAATTTATGGAAAAAATAAATCGTAAAAATGTACTAATTATTGGAAACTGTGCAAAAGAATATGCCCTTGCCAAAAAATTAACTGAATTAGACTGTGTAGAAACCGTATATGTTGCAAGGGGCAATGATGCAATGAAAGAATTTTGTACATGCATTGATATTCGTGAAGATTCACCAATAGATTTATTGGAATTTGCAATAGAAAATGGTGTTGACTTGACCGTTGTTATGAGTGAAAAGGCTATAAAGGCTGATGTAGCTTCATTTTTTGCTGACAACGGTCAATTTGTTTTTGGTCCGACGGCAAAAAGTGCAGAAATTTGCACAAGTAAATCAATTGGCAAAAAATTTATGTATAAATTAAGAATACCAACAGCAAAATTTGGTATTTTTGAAAAATCAAATTTCGCACTAGACTATGCAAGAAATTCGCAAATGCCTATTGTAACAAAAACAGATGAGCACAGGGGGGTAAACGGAACTCTTGTTTGTAGTTCTTATTCAATAGCAAAGTCGTTTATAGAAGAATCATTTTTGCGCGGTGAACAAAAGATTATTATTGAAGATTATATTTACGGGCATGAATTTTCATTTTATGTTGTAACTGACGGTTATAATGCATTACCTCTTTCAAGTGTTGCAAATTATAAATTTTCTCTTGATGGTGATGGTGGATTATTAACTTCAGGAATGGGCTGCTATGCACCGGATTATAAAATTTCTTTAGAAACGGAACAATATATCATGCATGAAATGATATTTCCTACATTAGACAGTCTTGCTCAAGATGGAACACCTTATGTCGGAATATTAGGACTAGATGCAGTCTTAACGCCTGAAAATGATGTTGTTGCACTAGAATATAACACTTCACTACAAGAGCACGACTGTCAAGGAGTTTTGTCTTTAATGAACGAAAATTTATTCTATTTAATGCAAGCTTGCGCAATGGGTACATTTGCTGATGATTATGAAAATGTGAATATGTCTGAAGAATTTGCGGTTTCAGCTGTTTTATCAGCAGGAAGAAAAAGCGGTTCTATAATATCCGGTTTGGAAAATATTGATGATTCTACAAAAGTTGCACATTTTAACACTATAAAAAACAGGTATCTTGAATACGAAACAGTAGGTGACAGAACACTTTTGATAACAAAGAATGCTAAAACAATTTCACGTGCTGTTGAGAATTTGTATGACGAAATAGAATTAATTAAATTTGATGGTAAAAAACACAGAAAAGACCTGTGCTCAGTACCTGATTATAATTAAAAGAATAAATATACAAAATATTGGTTAATAATTTTTTGTGAATATAAACCAGAAAATAGTTAATAGTGAACTATTGATAGTAAATGGTGACTTTAAACTTTTTTAAAATTTGAGAATTGGCAAGATTCTGAAATAAATTTAGTATGCAAAAATATATTAGTTATCACATTCCAAAACAAGTTCTGAATAATATAAAATAAAAGCTTATGTAAATTTATATTACAGTCATGAACACAAAAGACCTGTTTTGGTGAGGGATTTTTGGTCTGTATTTTAATTATA
>DJYG01000022.1 GCA_002450015.1 Cyanobacteria bacterium UBA6984
TTCTTTTTTATTATATTTATTATATTTATTGCTGAAACGAATTTGTTATGTAGTGCAAATATTCAATAATTTGAGATAAATAATCTAAATCAGCATCTCCATTAATTATAAAATCAGCTTCTTTTCTGGTTGGTTTAATATATTTTTGTCCTGCGCTAATTAAATATTCCCAATGTTTTAAGGCGTTTTCGTGGTCTTGATTTCGTTCTAATGCCGCTCTTTGCATAAATCTTTTTTTACGAATTTCATCATTTGCTTCTATATAAATTTTTATATCAAAAATATCTTTTATTCCATCAAATAGAGTTGCAGTGCCTTCTATAATTGTTATTTTCTCAGCTTTAACCGGTATCGCATTAGGAACAGATACACCTGTACCATTAGGCAAATATTTTGGAGATTTAATATCATTTCCGACTGCAAGATTTTCCAAATCGCTATATAATACATCTAACTGAAATCCGTTTGGAGAATCTATATCGTATCCGCTATCACGTAATTTATCGAATGAGCCATATTTTAAAATTAAAGCAGATATGTCTTTAAAATAATTATCTGTACTCAATATAGATACAGGCAAATTCAAATCTTGTGTGATTCGTTGAATTTGATTACAAATAGTTGATTTGCCTGAAGCTGAAGCTCCTGTTATTCCTATTAAAAGACGCTTGTCAGGGTTATTGATCAAGCGCTTTGAAAATTTTGATATAAAGTCAGGACGTACTTCTATAATCACAGGATTTTCATATTTTTTATCAAATGCAATAAGCTGTTTTAATTTTGCTTGAAGATAAAACGCAAGAAGTTCTCTTCCGCTTTTTTGTGACAAGTCAGGCTTTAATAACTTGTCTTTAGAGTTTATTTCATTTTTTAATAGAGGGTATATCATATTTTGCTATTCTTGTGTAAAATGTTTTGACCATTCTAAAACAAAAAAAAAAAAAAATCCACTATATTTTTATTTTTATTAATAATTTGAAAAAAAATATGTTTGTAATATCATGAAAACAATATAGCGAGTAAAGGAGAAATTATGGAAGTTTTAGCTAAAAATGAGGGGCTAATTACTCAAATCATCGGACCGGTTATAGACGTTGAATTTCAACAAGGTGAATTACCTGAGATTTACAACGCTTTAAAAATATATAAAGAAGACGGTTCTTATGTTGTTGCAGAAGTTCAACAAATGCTTGGCTCAAACAGAGTAAGAACGGTTGCAATGGCATCAACAGACGGGTTAAAAAGAGGTATGAAAGTTGAAAATACTTACGAACCTATAAAAATTCCTGTTGGTAAACCAATCTTAGGACGAATTTTAAATGTTGTAGGTGAACCTGTTGATGAACAAGGACCTATTGAAACTGAGAACTATTTACCTATTCACAGAGAATCGCCAAAATTAGTTGATCAAAATACAAATGTAGAAGTATTAGAAACAGGTATCAAAGCAATTGACTTGTTACAACCATACCAAAAAGGTGGAAAAATTGGTTTATTTGGCGGTGCAGGTGTTGGTAAAACAGTTTTAATTCAAGAATTAATTCACAACATTGCAATGGCTCATAACGGTGTATCTGTATTTGGCGGTGTTGGTGAAAGAACTCGTGAAGGTAATGACCTTTGGAATGAATTTAAAGAAAGCGGAGTTTTGGATAAAGTAGGCTTAATTTATGGTCAAATGAACGAACCGCCAGGAGCAAGAATGAGAGTTGGATTATCAGCTCTTACTGCAGCTGAGTATTTTCGTGATTTTTCAAAACAAGATGTATTGTTATTTATTGATAATATATTTAGATTTACTCAAGCTGGTTCAGAAGTATCAGCATTGCTTGGTCGTATGCCATCAGCAGTTGGTTATCAACCCACATTGGCAAATGAAATGGGTGACTTGCAAGAACGTATTACATCTACAAAGGATGGTTCAATTACATCTGTTCAAGCTATTTACGTTCCTGCGGATGACTTGACAGACCCTGCTCCGGCTACAACTTTCTCTCACCTTGATGCATCAACAGTTTTATCAAGACAAATTGCATCATTAGGTATATATCCTGCGGTTGACCCTCTTGCTTCAAGTTCAAGAGTTTTAGATCCAAATGTTATAGGTGATGAACACTATGAAACTACAAGAAAAGTTCTTGAAATTCTTCAAAAATATAAAGAATTACAAGATATTATTGCAATTCTAGGTATGGATGAATTATCAGAAGAAGATAAAGAAACTGTAAACAGAGCAAGAAAAATTCAAAGATTTTTGTCTCAACCATTCTTTGTTGCCGAACAGTTTTCAGGTATTGCAGGTAAATATGTAAAACTTGAAGATACAATAAAAGGCTTTAAGGAAATTATTGAAGGAAAACACGATGATTTACCTGAACAAGCATTTTATATGGTAGGTACAATAGAAGAGGCTGTTGAAAAAGCTAAAACTCTATAATTAAAGGACAAATATGCACCTAAAAATAATTACACATGAAAATATAATTTTTGATGAAGATGTCAATGAAATATATTCAAAAAGCCTTGATGGTGAATTTGGAATATTAAAAGGGCATGAACCAATTATGTCGGCATTGGATATTGGTGTAACAAAAGTTGTGCAAAATAATGAAATTAAATTATTTACAACAATGGGCGGTATATTGCAATTTCAGGATGATGAAGCGATTATTTTGACCGATGCCGGCGAATTTGGCGATGATATAGATGTTGCCCGTGCAAAAGAAGCAAAAGCAAGAGCGGAGGCTCGTTTGGCTGAAGTTAATGCTTCAATTGATGCAAAGCGTGCAGAAGCAGCATTATCAAGAGCAATGGCAAGATTAAAGGCAGCTTTGAAAAATAAATAAAAAATTCTTGCAAAAAAAAAGAATTTATAGTAAAATAAAAACACAAAAGGAAGACTTATCCGGAAGAGTGCCAGAGTGGTTGATCGGAGCGGTCTTGAAAACCGTCGTACGTGACGAGCGTACCGTGGGTTCGAATCCCACCTCTTCCTTTTTTTTATCCCTCTGATTTATCAGGGGGATTATTTATTAAGGGCAATTTTTATAAATTTAAAAACTTTGTAAATTTATAAATTTATAAATTTATAAAATTATAAAATTATAAAATTATAAAGTATAATATGGAATAATTAAGATAACATAAAATAATGACATATAGTATTTTGTAAAGGAGAAATATCTATGGCAACACCAATCAAAAAAACACAAGTAAGAACAAATCAACAACAGGTTCAATCTAAAAAAGAACCAAAGAAAACTGACGGAAATCAACAAACACAGCAATCCAAAAAGAAACAAAAAGTATATGGTCAAGATGCATCAGGAAGAAAAATTGATGTAACAAGTGTGTTTGATCAAATTAAAAAAAATACAAAACAAGCCAATAAAGAACATGACCAATTTATGCACTATATGTTTGGTGATGTATTATAATAATTAACCTAATATTGTACAAAAGGCTTTCACAAATGTGAAAGCCTTTTTAGTTATAAAGATTTTCTAAAGACAATTGAAACATGGTGTAAAATAAATATGTAAAAAATATTAGAGGAGAAAATTATATGAAAATAGGAATTGTTGGTTATGGAAACTTAGGAAAAGGTGTCGAATGTGCGGTTAAACAAAATGAAGATACAGAATTAGTAGCAATATTTACGAGAAGAAATACCAAAGATTTAAAAGTTTTAACAGAAGGTGTTCCTGTTGTTAATGTGTCAGAAATAGAAAATTGGAAAGATAAAATAGATGTATTAATTTTATGTGGTGGTAGTGCAACAGATTTACCGGAACAAACCCCAAAATATGCAAAAATGTTTAATGTTGTTGATAGTTTTGATACTCACGCAAGAATTCCCGAACACTTTGCTAATGTAGATAAGTCCGCAAAAGAAAATAAACACACAGCAATAATTTCTGTAGGTTGGGATCCGGGTTTATTTTCGTTAAACAGAATGTATGCAAATGCAATTTTACCAAACGGTAAGGATTATACATTCTGGGGCAGAGGTGTGAGCCAAGGACATTCTGATGCAATAAGACGTATCGAAGGTGTGGCAGATGCAAGACAATATACAGTTCCGGTAGAAAAAGCTTTAAATTCTGTAAGAAATGGTGAAACCCCTGAGCTTTCAGTAAGAGAAAAGCATACAAGAGAATGTTATGTAGTAGTTAAAGATGGTGCGGATAAGAGTCGTATTGAACATGAAATTGTTACAATGCCAAACTATTTTGATGAATACGATACGACAGTGCATTTTATTTCACAAGAAGAATTGGACAAAAATCACAAAGGTATTCCTCACGGAGGATTTGTAATAAGGAATGGTAAAACAGGTTGGTCAAACGAAACAAAACATACTATTGAGTACAGTTTAAAACTTGAGTCAAATCCTGAATTTACATCCAGTGTGTTGGTTGCATTTGCAAGAGCTGTATATAAACTTAATAAAGAAGGTCAACATGGATGTAAAACAATATTTGATATTGCTCCTGCATATTTAAGTTCAAAGACTCCGGAAGAGCTAAGAAAAACAATGCTTTGATTTTTATAACAATTTTGTTACAGATGAGCAATAAAATTTACTTTATAACATTTATATAAATGTAAGTATAGTAGGAAAGGTTTATTATTTATGTCTTTTGGTATTTTAAATGTTGGTTCAAATATTGTTTCATCAAGTAAATTAGAGTGGAAATCTGGCGGAATTTGTCCGAAACCAATGCCAAATCCAAATGAAATAATGAGGGAACAAGCTGATAAATTTGTAAAAAAACAAGAAGAAAAATCTCTTAATAAATCAGTTGAAGACAGAAATATTGGTGATTGGATTAATGTAGCTTCTTCATACGTTAGAAAATTTGTAAATATTGCTGAAAATACAAAAAAATATTAGACATAATATTTAATTTTATTCTATATGACAAAAAAGAATTGTTTTTTTAAACAATTCTTTTTTAGTAAGTTGTCCTATTGAAAACTCTTTTATTTATAATTATATTTTATAAAAAGGAGAAAACAATGATAAAAGAATTGGACAATCAAAATTTTTCAAAAGAAACAGAACAAGGATTAAAATTAGTAGAATTTTTTGCGGACTGGTGTGGTTTTTGCACCCGTCAAGAACCTATTTTAGAAGAATTAGATAAAGTTTGGGTTGGACGTGTTAATACAGATGAAAATAAAGAAATTGCAAGAAAATATAAAATAAGTTCGCTACCATCTTTTGTTTTGCTTAAAGATGGCAAAGAAGTAGAAAGATTTTCAGGACTTCACTCGAAATTTGACATAATGAATATTATTATGAAACATTTAAAATAAATTAAAGTACAATACCTTGTTGAGTAATATATTTGTCTTTATAAAATTCAAAGTTAGATTTAAATTCTTCTTCACCTGAATTTTTTAAAGTATTTAAATATTGATGTCTATCAAAGGCTGATTGTTCAATTTGAATAATACAAACAGCAACATTTGAACAGTGGTCTGAAACACGTTCAATATTGTTTAAAACTTCTGTAAGCATAAAACCAAGTTCAATAGTACATTCTCCTTTTTGCAGACGTTCAATATGGTTATTTTTAGCTGTACCTATAAGTAAATCTATTACTTGCTCAAGAGGTTCAACTTTTTTTGCTTTTTCAATATTGTTTTCACAAAAAGCTTCCATTGTAATATCCATAATTTCAGATAACGCATTTACAACAGCATTCAATTCAAATTTTGCATCTTCCGAAAAAGAGATTTGTTTTTCATTCATTTCTTTTGCAACTTTAAGAATGTTAACCGCATGGTCACCAATTCTTTCAAAATCGCTTATTGCATGAAGTAATTTTGAAATTTCAAGACTGTCTTTTTCTGTTACATCTTTATTTGAAAGTTTTACTAAAAATGTTCCCAATTTATCTTCATATAAGTCTATTCGAGGCTCTTTACGCAGGATTTTTTCCATACGTTTTTCACTAAATTTATTAATCATTTTAATAGAACGGAAAAAGTTTTTCTTTGCCATAATTCCCATTCTATCAGCAATAGTTTTACATTCTCCAATCGCAAAAGAAGGTGTAATAAGCAGTCTGTCATCAAGAAATACGGTTTCTTCATCGTTGTCTGTTTTTGGTTTAACTGCCCATATTGCAATGTTTTCAATTTGTTTGATAAACGGGAATAATAACACAGTTGTCAAAACATTAAATACAGTATGGCAGAGAGCAATATTTACAGGATTTATTGCTTCGCTTAAAAATTTAAAACTAAATATAATATTTCCTATATAAAATACAGTTAAAAATGCAATAGTACCAATTAAGTTAAACGTTACGTGAACAGCGGAAACTCTTTTTGCATTAGTTCCAACACCTATACTCGAAATAAGAGCAGTAACGCATGTTCCTATATTTTGCCCCATAATAATCGGGATTGCCATACCAAATGTAATTTCTCCTGTTAGTGACAGTGCTTGTAATACACCGACAGAAGCCGCAGAACTTTGAATTATACCCGTAAATACTGCACCTATAATAACCCCGATAATCGGATTGGTAAATGCTGTAAGCATTTTTGTAAATTCAGGCATGTCTGCAAGAGGTTTCATAGCACCCGACATCATCTGCATTCCATACATTAATACTGCAAAACCTATTAATATTGAGCCTACACTTTTTGTTTTATCTCGTTTTGCACTCATCATCATTATGATACCAATTAAAGCAATTATTGGTGAAAATGATTCAGGTTTTAGCAATCTCAAAAAGAAATTGGAACTTTCAATGCCTGATAAAGATAAAATCCATGCTGTTAGTGTAGTACCAATATTAGAACCCATTATGACACCGATTGTTTGACCAAGTTCCATAATACCTGAGTTAACTAAGCCAACTAACATAACAGTTAGAGCTGAAGATGATTGAATAGCAATTGTTATACCTGCGCCTAATGCCAGTGATTTAAACGGATTTGAAGTCATTGCTTTAAGCATTTTTTCTAACTTTCCGCCGGCTACTTTTTCCAAGCCTGATGACATGACATTCATTCCATATAAAAAGAACGCTAAGCCACCGCATAGTGTAAATATCGAAAATATATCCATAATCTTTTTCCTTCCCTTGTGTACAATAATATTTTAGAAAAGAAAGATTTTATTATCAATCAAATGTAAAATTTTGGTTACTTAACTTTTTTAAAAAATTCATCAGTTATCAATTGTGAATATTTTTTGTTTTCATTTAACGAAATTAACATTTTTGAATCATTTTTACCGCTATCCACGGCAGAAATAATTCCTCCAACTTGTCCTATTGGAAGTTTATTGATTTTAGCCGTAAATCTTACGTAAGGCACTTCTTGATTATATGCCTTCATTGTTCCTTGTTTTGTTATTGTAAAATCTTCTACTTGAATGGATTGGTATTTAAATTTTTTCAAAAAATCTTGCAATTTTGCATCAACAGTACCATTCTTAAAATCACTTTCAGTTATAACCGGTTTTTTAGCTGTATCAACTATTATCATTTTTTGTCCAGAAGCTTCATGTTCTGCCAAGACTCCCTGATAACCAAATGCACTTGCAGCTTTATCAATTGAGTATTCTTCCGAAATTTGAGAAAAATCACCGACTTTACTTGCTCTTTCCATTACAGCTTCCTTTGAATTATCCATGTATTTGTTATATAAATCGACAATCCAATCCTTGCCTCCGATAGATATGAATCCTATTAAAGCAAGTGCCAGTACTATTATTTGTAAAATTTTTTTAAAGCATCCCATAATAATTTTATCCTGTAACTGAGTTTACATGATATTATTTTAATAGGAATTTAAATTTATGGCAACTAAAGAAATAAACTATATAAAAACCATTGATGTAAATATTTCTGATGCAACCCCTGCAATGCAGCAATATCTTGAAATTAAAAAAGAGCAGCAGGACAAAATTTTGTTGTACAGAATGGGAGATTTTTACGAAACTTTTTTTGAAGACGCAATTACAATGTCTAAAGAATTAGAAATAACACTTACAGCAAGGGATTGTGGAAGTGTAATCGGAAAAATTCCTTTAGCCGGTATTCCTGCCAAGGCTGTCGATTCCTATCTCGAAAAATTGGTCAAAAAAGGTATAAAAGTTGCAATTTGTGAACAACTGGAAGATCCAAAGTTAACAAAAGGTATTGTTAAACGTGGTATTACAAGAATTGTAACAGCAGGAACAATAACAGAAAGTAATTTGCTGGATAAAAACAAAAATAACTACATTTGTTCAATATTTAAAGAAGAAAAATCGGATTTATACGGATTTGCTTATACTGATATATCAACAGGTGAATTTAAGGTTACACAAGCTCCTTACAATCTTATAATATCAGAACTTGCAAGAATAAAGCCATCTGAAATTATTGCACCTGCAGCACAACAAAAAGTGTTGCCGTTTCAAATAGTACCTGAATTAAAAGCAGATTTGCCTGAAGAAATTACTGCGAATTATAATTGCTCAATGCTTCCACAAACTGTTTATGAGGAAAATTTTGCAAAAAATAATCTAAAAGCTGCGCTAAAACTGCAATCATTGGAAGGGTTGGGATTTGAAGATTGTAAATTAGGTTTTAGAGCTGCGGCAGCAATGCTCGGATATATTTGGGAAACATTAAAAGAAAGTTTTCCGAAGTTTGAAACTATTGAATCTTATGTGTTATCTGAATTTGTTTTAATTGACTCAAGCACAAGAAAAAATCTTGAACTTGTTGAAACTTTACGAGAAAAAAATAAATATGGATCTCTTTTGTGGGCTTTAGATAAAACAAAGACAAATATGGGCGCAAGACTGTTATACTCTTGGATATGTCAGCCTTTGAAAGATGTTGAACAAATTAAAAAAAGACAAGATTTTGTTCAAGAATTAATTAATCTTGATGAAACAAGATTATCTTTGTCAGAAGTATTAGAACAAATATATGATATTCAACGTCTTGCAACTCGATTAAGTAACGGTTCTGCGAGTCCTAAAGATTTTGTAAGTTTGAAAGCTTCATTAAAAAAAGTTCCTGAAATCTTGGATATTGTTGGCGTAATAAATACAAATTTATTTGATGATGTAAAAAATTTTTCGGCTGAATTATATGATTTTGCAGATATTATTGATAGAACTATTCAAGATAATCCGCCAATGATTATAAAAGAAGGCGGTATAATTAAAGAAGGCGTGAGCGGAGAATTAGATTATTTAAACGACTTGCTTACAGGCGGTGAAAACTGGTTGAAAAATTTTGAAGAACAAGAAAAAGAACGAACCGGTATTAAAAATTTAAAAATAGGCTTTAACAAGGTTTTTGGCTATTTTATTGAAGTTACAAATTCATATTTGAATTTAGTTCCTGAAACATATATAAGAAAACAAACTTTAACCGGCGGTGAAAGATTTATAACGGAAGATTTGAAAAAACACGAAGATGAAGTTCTAAATGCACAGTACAAAGCGAGAGAACTTGAATATAAATTGTTTTGTGATTTTAAAGATTATGCAAAAGAATTTGTATCAAAAGTAAGAATACTTGCAGACAGTATAGCAAAACTTGATGTTTTAAATTCCTTTGCTGCTGCTGCTCTTGAAAATAATTATACAAAACCTGAAATTGATGAAAGTAACGATTTTATTATAAAAAACGGAAGACATCCTGTTTTAGAATTAATTCTTCCTTTAGGCGAATATGTTTCTAATGATTTAGAATTAAGTGCAAATAGTACAGATAAAACGCAATTTATGATTTTAACAGGTCCAAATATGGCAGGTAAATCTACATACATGCGACAAAATGCTTTAATAGCGCTAATGGCTCAAATTGGTTCTTATGTACCTGCGGATAGCGCAAAAATAGGACTTGTTGATAAAATATTTACAAGAGTAGGTGCAAGTGACGATTTAACTTTGGGACAATCAACTTTTATGGTTGAAATGGTTGAAACAGCATATATTTTGAATACGGCAACAGAAAAAAGTTTTATACTTCTTGATGAAATAGGCAGAGGAACAAGCACTTATGATGGTGTTGCCATCGCCTGGGCAGTTGCGGAATATATAGTAAATAACATAAAAGCGAGATGTATATTTGCAACACATTATCACGAACTTAATATTATGACTCAGTCTTATCCTCAAATAAAAAATTATAGAATTACAATTTCCGAACAGAATGGAGAAATTACATTTTTACGTAAAATTGTTCAGGGAGGTGCAAGTAAAAGCTACGGAATACAAGTTGCTAAAATGGCAGGTTTACCACAAGCTGTACTTGAACGCTCAAATGAACTTATGAATAAATTACAAAAAAATCAAGCAAAAAAAATAATATCAAAAAAAGTTGCAGAACCTGAACTTGATGTTCCTCAATTAAATCTTTTTTAATATATTCTTGTACTAAATCTTTGCACATGCTAATATGAAGAAAATGAGATAAGGAGTATATTATGGGATTATTAGAAAAAAAACCTGAAAAAGTTTTAAAAGATGCATTAAAAGTTTTGGATAAAAAACAATTGTCATTAATTATACACGGAAGCAGTTTTCCTGATTTAAATGAAGAAGATACTGCCTATGGTACATATAATTCTCAAGGTGCAAGAAGTCTTATGGATTATATATCAGGCTTATTTACTTCTGTTCAACTAGGACCTAATGGTAAATTAAAATCTTGTGATAGTTCTCCATATACAAGTACAATTTTTTCAGGAAATCCATTATTTATTGATTTAAAGCAATTAACTACCGAAGAATGGGATTGTATATTATCGAATGATACTTTTTATTCAATAGTTCAAGAAAATCCAAATAAAAATATTAATAAAACAGCATTTTCTTATGCATACAGACGTCACGACGATGCATTACACGAAGCTTATAAAAAATTCTTAAAATCGGAAGTATTAAAAAAACGCAGAAAACAATTTGAAATATACAAACATGAAAACTCATCATGGCTTGATAAAGATGCTCTATATCAAGCTTTATCAGTTGAACACGGCAATGATTATTGGCCTTTATGGAAATCCGAAACAGATAAAAATTTGTGTAATCCAAAATCAATTGAACAAAAAATGGAATATGCAAAACGTATTCAAGAGATAGAAGAAAAATATGTTGAAGAAATTGATTTTTACAAATTCTGTCAATTTGTTTTGAGTTTCCAATCAGAAGAAACAAAAAAATATGCGGATAAAAAGAAATTGAAAATGATAGCTGACAGACAAGTTGCATTTTCGGACAGAGATATTTGGGCATATCAGCAGTACTTTTTAGATGGCTGGATGCTTGGATGCCCTCCTGATTATTTTTCTGCTGACGGACAAGCATGGGGATTCCCTGTAATGAATCCGGAATTTATGTTTAATAAAGATGGCTCATTAGGTGAAGGCGGAAAATTAATGAAAGAACTATTCAGAAAAATGTTCCGTGAAAACAAGGGTGGCGTAAGAATAGACCATATTGTCGGTTTGATTGACCCTTGGGTATATAAAGCAGGCTGTAAACCTAAAATTGAAGAAGGCGCAGGCAGATTGTATTCTTCACCTGAACATGAGTTTTTGAAAAAATTTGCTGTTATTACAGAAGAAAACTTAAATCTTGAAGTTGAAGCTGATAAAGAACAACGTGTAAAAAATCTTACAAAAGCTCAAATTAAAGCATACGGAAGATTAATAGAAAAGATTGTTATTGCAGCCGCAAAAGAAGAAGGTTTAAATAAAAATTCAATTGTTTGTGAGGATTTGGGAACTTTAACAAATCCGGTTGCTGCAGTTTTAAAAGAATATGGTTTATTAGGTATGAGATTAACTCAATTTGTAGTACCTGAAAAAGAAGACCACCCATACAGATGTAAAAATATTACGGAAAAATGTTGGGCAATGGTAGGAACACACGATAACAAACCAATTTCAATGTGGGCAGATTCTCTTGTGAATACGCATGAAGCATATTTGCATGCAAAAGCTTTAGTTGAAGATTTATTCCCAAATGCTGATAACAAAGACGATATTATTGTAAAACTTACTCAGGATGCAGAATTTTTAGCAAAAATAAAACTTGTTGAAATATTTGCATCAAAAGCAGAAAACATTCAGATTTTCTTTACTGATTACTTTAATATCAAGGATGTTTATAATGTTCCGGGAACTTCAGGTGATGTAAATTGGTCTTTAAGATTACCAAATAATTTTAAAGAGTTGCATACAATTGATTTACCTGAAATTTTAAAAATGGCAATAGAGGCAAGAGGTTCAGAATTTGCATCAAAACACAGCAAATTAATTACTCAATTAAATAGCTTATAATATGATTAAAAAAATTGTAATAGTTTTAATATTCTGTTTTTTAGCTATTCCCGCAAATGCGCAAATAGCTAACGAAGCACGTTTAGATTACAACAAAGGAATTGATTATTATAAAATAGGTCAATACGAAAAAGCTGCCGAATATTTTCGTTCTGCAATAAACGTTAGTCCTGATTTTATAGATGCTTATTATAATCTTGGTAGTATTTACGATTTTTTAGGTCAATATCAGGCCGCATTAACGGTTTTTGAACAAATTTTTATAAGACAGCCGGATGATTATGAAGCAGTTTATAAAGCTGCATCTATTGCGTTTAAATTAGGTGAAAAGGAAAAAGCATTAAAATATGCATCTTCTATACCGAGATCTTCTTCACAATATGGATTAGCAGCCGGTTTAATAAAAAGAATTAAAAATGGTGAAATTAATTCTAATTTAAATATTCCACTTCAATCAGTGGATACAGTTGGCGCTCAATCTTCTCATTTATTTGAAGGAATTCAAGGACCAACAGGCATGGTAACAGATGATGTTGGTAATCTATACGTAGCTTGCTATGCTGATAATTCAATTACAAAAATTTATCCTAGCGGGCAAAGGACTTTATTTGTCAAAGATAAAAGAATAAATGGCCCTATTGGATTGGCAATTGATGTTTCCGGTAATTTATATGTTGCAAATTACGGCAATAACAATGTATTAAAAATTACAAAAAATGGTGTTATAAGCGTATTAATTGGAAATATCGACAAACCTTATGGTTTATATTTAAAAGGAAATATGCTTTTTATATCATCACAAGGTTCAAATTCTGTTCTCAGATACAAGCTGCATAATTAATATTATCAAGAATTTTTAATGTTGAGTAAGATTTATTAAGCGTGTAAAAATGAATTCCTTTTATGTTATTTTCTATTAGGTTCTGACATTGTTCTGTTGCAAAATCTATGCCTATTTTTTTAATATCTTCCTTATTATCTTTGTACGTTTCAAGTTTTTGCATTAGTTTTTTAGGCACAGAAACTTTAGCAAGCGAGAGCATTTTTTCTAATTGTTTAAAACTTATTATTGGCAATATTCCCGCAACAACTGGTATATTGATATTTTCTTTTTGTAGAAGTTCAATATAATTATATAATTTGTCGTTATCAAAAAACATTTGTGTGAAAATTATATCTGCACCTGCATTTAATTTCTTTTTTAGATTTTGAATATCCGTTTTTAAGTTCGGAGCTAAAACATGACCTTCAGGATATCCTGCTACTGCAATCGAAAAATTTGTATTTTTATTTAAATAATCTACCAATTCATTTGCAAATTTAAAATCTAAATAACAAATATTATTATCATTCGGTTCATCACCTCTTAAAGCTAAAATATTCTCTATATTTAAATTTTTAAGGTTTTGTATGTATGAATTAATTTGTTGTTTATTGGCGCAAACGCACGTTAAATGAGGCATTACTGCTATGTTTTTGTTTGTTAAAGTTTCAACAATGTTGTAGAATTTATCCTTATTAGAGTCTCCTGCACCGTATGTTACAGAAATAATTGAAGGTTTAAATTTATTTAAAATTTCAATTTCTTCAAATAATTTTAATGTTTTTAAACCATCATTATCATCTTTTGGAGGAAAAACTTCAAAAGAAATATTAGTTCGGTCTTGTTTATATATATCTTTTAATTTCATTATTATGCTAAATATTTTTGTATAGTAGTCTTATCAAATACTTCAATGCTGTCTTTTGAATGAATAAATATTAAGCAATTTACTAATGATTTAAATGTTTCAACTTCTGAATATGCCATTTTTTCACGCAAATCACTCATATTCTCTGCTAAAAACTCTGTAATAACAGTTTTGTTGCTGAAAACAAGGCTTGATATATAATCATATTTTGACATCATACCTTCAATATAAAGAATTTCAGGAGATTGAAATTCTATAAATCTCAAAGCCTTATCCAAATTAAAACCTATACTTTCATTCAATTCACATTGATTAACCTTTGTTAAATCATATTTTGTAATTGATTCAATTGTCATAATATTTTTCTTTGTTTTTGAAATTTCATTTAATATTGAATAAATGATATGAGTTTTACCTGATAACGGCGCACCGCATACAAGTATAATACCCGGTTTGTCAATAGAATTAATTACAAATTGAAGTTTTGAGTCATCTTTAATAATTTTATGTAATTCGACAGGCGGCTTATATATTTTTAAAGCTATACGTTCGCCCATTACTGTTGGAAATGAGGAAATACAAGCTGTTAATACTATATCATCTACTTTAAAAGATAATTTGCCGACTTGTGGAATTTCACTAACTGATGGGTCTAAATTTGATAATGTTTTCAATTTAGAAATAAACAATTGTGTTAAAACTGAAGGAATAAAGCCCTTTTCATAAACAGAACCTTTATGTTTAAATGTAATTTCCAGTCCTTCTTCCATGTGAGCAAAATAGACTTCGTGTTTATCTTCCAAAATAGCTTGTTTTAGTATTGCTCGAATAATTTTTTGAATATGTTCATCTGACAAGTCATCATTATGTAATTCTTCATGCCAGTCATAGCCGTTTTCCATTGATTCTGTGTAGATTTCTCCAACAGTATTTGGTGTTTTATAGTATTCATCAATAATTTTTAATATACTCGTTTCTGTAGAAATTATAGGTTCTATGTTGCATTCAGCTTTTTCCATAATTTTATCAATAGCAAACAAATCTAAAGGATCAGCCATTGCAACAGTAAGTGTATTTTCAATTTTGAATAATGGTATAATCTTATATTTTTTTGCATCAATAATATTTATATATTGTAAGCAATTTTTATCTAAAGTATAATCGTCCAAGTCAACAGACGGAATATGCAATTTGTTTTCCAGAAATTTCAAAAGAGTTTCTTCCGACAAAACTTTTGAATTAATTAAAGCTTGTCCTATATTTATATTTTGAGCATTTGCAATTTCTTGGGCTTTTTCTACGGTATCATAATCAACAAGCCCTTCTCTTACAAGGTCATATTTCAATTTTTCCAAAGTTTTATTAGTAACTGTTTCCATCATAATTCATTATTCTTCTTTTTCATTCAATAATTGTTTTACTGTTGAAAGTACATTATCAAGGTCAAAAGGCTTTGTTATATATACATCAGCACCTGTTTCCTCTCCAATTTGTTTATCTGATTCTTGAGAACGAGCAGTTAACATAATAATAGGTATATTTTTATATTTAGCATCGTATTTTAATAAACGGCTGATTTTAAAACCATTAATTTTTGGCATCATTATATCTAAAATCATTAAATCCGGTATAATTTCTTTAGCTAATTTTAAGCCGTCTTCACCGTTATATGCACAAAAACAAGTATAGCCGTCACTTTCAAGGACAAACTTTAATGTTTCGACTATATCTTGTTCATCATCAACAAGTAATATTTTTTTCATTATTCTTTCTCCTTTGGATATGTTGTATATGTATATATTATATCACATTTTCCATATCGGGCTTTATCGTTAAGTATTACAGAATCAATTTTGCGTTTTAGAAAATCTACCAAGTGCCTGTCACCATCAGGTATAACCATTGTTAAAGATGTTAAATCTTTATCTTTTTCCAAAAGGGAATTGTTAAGATATGTACCGCTTAAGAGGTTATTTTCTTGCATTAAGTTCTCTATACAGTTACCTTTTGCCGATATTGTTAATGTTACAAATTTTGTTTTATTTACTTTCGCCTGTTGAATTAATTGTTTATGTAAAATCCAGAAATTTGATTTTTCGCTCATAACCGGAAGTACAAAATAAAAACTTGAGCCTTCTCCCACTTTACTTTCTGCCCAAATTGCACCGTTATGTGCGTCTAAAATTTTTCTTACAATAGGAAGTCCCAAACCTGTGCCGCCAACTTCTCTGGATAACGAGCTTTCTATCTGTTTAAATTGGTCAAAAATTTTAGCAAGATTTTCGTCTTCAATTCCTATACCTTCGTCTTTTACACAAACTTGAACATATTTACCTTTTAATTTCTTTATTTCTTCACTAAAGCATTCAGGGCATTTGATATTTTCTGCATTAATGATTTTTGTGCTTATATCAATATTACCGCCTTCTTTGGTAAATTTTATTGCGTTTGAAAGCAGATTGTTAAGGACTTGATGAATACGTTGTTCGTCTGCAAATACAGTTGCAAAATCTTCGTCAAATGTTGTTGTTAATTTTAATCCTTTTTCATCTGCAACGTTATTTTGTAATGTTTTTACAAAGCTTATTGCTTTTTCCATATTTACTGACGTGAATTTGTAATCCATTTTACCTGCTTCAATTTTAGACATATCTAACAGGTCATTTATAATTTTTTGAAACGTTTCTACATTGTTTTTGCCTATATTTAAAAACTTTTCCATATTTGGTGTTAAAATTCCCGCTCTGCCACTTAGCATAATTTCTAATGATGTTTTGAGAGGTGTTATTGGTGTTCTAAGCTCATGTGAAACAATTGATACAAATTCTGATTTTAAATGTTCTAATCTATATAATTCTTTGTTTTTTGCTTGAATTTCTTGAACATAGGCAGCATTTTTTAATGGCATTGAAACTTGTTGCGCAATTGTGTGAAAACATTGTGTATCCTCATTTGTAAATTCGTTATCCCGATATATTTCAACAAAACCGTAAAAATTATCGCTTAAGTTTATTTGCGCAAGCATATTATCGTATCTTAATACAGAAAAATCATAATCTTCTATTGGATTTTTGGCATATTTAATTGTTTTTAAGTCATTAATATTAAGTTCAAAAGGCATTTCTTTATTCTCAAATAATGATTTGTAATTTAAAACAGCCCTAAGTTTTAATGCCTCAAGTAATCTGTCTGAAATTTGATTAATAGAGTTTATAATCAAAAGAGGTTCATTATCAGATTTAAAAGTCAAAACACAAGCAACTGAAAAACCAAGGGCTTTATCCAAACCTTCAAGCATAATATTTATAAGTTTTTCTTTATCCAATGTTGCTGCAAACTGTGAACCGGTGTTATATAAAACATCTAATTGATATAAACTTTTAGATAAATTTTGATTTGATGTCGAAAGTCTTGTTAATGCTTCTTTTCTTCTCAAATTAACATTTATTGTGGAAATAAGAATATTGTCCGAAACAGGCTCCATTAAAAAAGCATCAGAAATATTCAATAATTCGGGAGGAATTTTATCTTCTTTTAAAATTGTCAATGTAACCAAATTTTCTTTAATAGCATTAATTTTTCTGTATAGTTGCGGTAAATCAAGCTGTGCTGAACAAGTATCAAGCAATATAATTTGCGGCATGACAGTATCTAAAATGTCAAAAAACATTTGATTGTCAGATGCAAACTGAAAATCATGAGAAAAATTTGTAAGCAATTCGTCATAATGCTTTATTTTTTTATTATTGTCAGATACCATTAAAACATTCGCCATACCTATATATTATCAATAAATATGATGTTGGCAAATCTTTAACAGACTGTAACTTTATATATAAAAACTTGATTAGATTTATTTTTGTGATTTAATAAAATCACGGAAGTAAGTTATTCCTCTTAGCTTATTTTCAGTAAACGTCAAGCGGCTAGACGTTTACGAGCAGTAAAACAAAGAAGGACAAAAATAAAGATGTTAAAAATTAGATTAAAAAGATTAGGAGCAAAAAAGAATCCTACATACAGAATTATTGTTATTAATTCAACAACAAAACGTGAAGGCGCTCCAATTCAAGAATTAGGTCATTACAATCCAAAAACAAAAGTTATGGTATTGAACAAACAAGCAGCTTTGGATTGGGTTTCAAAAGGCGCTCAACCAACTGAAACTGTTGCATATTTGATTAAAAATTGTAATGATGACGGTTCACTAAACTATAAAAAACCTGAAACTGTTAAACTTTCAAAAAAAGCTATGGCTAAAAAAGCTGCTGAAGAAGAAGCAAGAAAACAGGCTGAAGCAGAAGCTGCTGCTGCAGCTGAAGCAGAAAAAGCAGAAGAAACTGCTGATTCAGCTCCAACTGAAGCTTAGTTTTGATTTTAATGACGGATATAAAAAACACGGTTGATTTCATATCGAAATCAACCGTGTTTTTTATTTAACAAAAATTTCAAGTTTAATAAAATTATTAATTAATATGTAAATTTATATTACGGGCATGAACACAAATGACCTGTTTT
>DJYG01000023.1 GCA_002450015.1 Cyanobacteria bacterium UBA6984
TTGTGGTTCTCACCCCTTTTTCACGAACACTCAACACTACAAAAGCCGATGACGGGGTTCGAACCTGCGACCTACTCATTACGAATGAGTTGCTCTACCGGCTGAGCTACATCGGCTTACAATTTATGTTTTACTTTTTGTCCGCCGGTAGAGCTTCAATCTGACTCGACTCTCAAGTTCGTCTTGGGCGGCTGAGCTACATCGGCTTACAATTTATGTTTTACTTTTTGTCCGCCGGTAGAGCTTCAATCTGACTCGACTCTCAAATTCGTCTTGGGCGGCTGAGCTACATCGGCTTACAATTTTTATTTTACTTTTTGTCCGCCGGTAGAGTTTCAATCTGACTCGACTCTCAAGTTCGTCTTGGGCGACTGAACTACATCGGCTTTGTTATTAACAATTGCTAAAATTTGCACTTGCACTTTTATATTGTAAAATAAAAATATATAAATTTAAAGGTGCAAAATGAGTAAAACAAAAATTGGAATTTTAGGACTTGGAACTGTTGGTTCAGGAGTTTTCAAAACTCTCAAAAATTTTTCTGATATTGAAGTTGTTAAAATTTCAGTAAAAAATATCAATAAACCTCGCAATATTGATGGCTTAGACAAATCTTTATTAACAGCTAACTCTGAAGAAATCATAAACAATTCCGAAATAGATGTAATTGTTGAATTAATGGGTGGTGTTAATCCTGCTTATGAATTAATTAAAAAAGCTTTAGAAAACGGAAAACATATCGTTACAGCCAACAAAGAGCTTCTTGCAAAACATGGTGAAGAACTTTTTAAAATTGCTGAAGAACATAATCGAGTTATACTATATGAAGCTGCCATTGCAGGTGGTATTCCTCTAATAATGCCTATTAAAACAATTCTTGCCGGAAATAAAATTAATAAAATACATGCTATTTTGAATGGAACAACAAATTATATTCTTACCAAAATGGATAATGATGGAGTTTCTTACGAAGAGGTTTTGAAAGAAGCTCAAGAATTGGGTTATGCAGAAACAGATCCAACAGGTGATGTTGAAGGTTTTGATGCTGCATACAAAATTACAACACTCGCAACTATTGCTTTTAATAAACGTGTAAAAATCGAAAATGTTTATCGTGAAGGTATCACAAAAATTCGTAAAGAAGATATGGCAAAAGCTAATGAACTTGGATATAAAATTAAACTTATTGCCACTGCAACTATAAATGATAAAAACGAAGCAGATGTAAGAGTTCACCCAATGCTTATTTCAAAAAATGCCAATCTTGCACATATAAATTATGTTACAAATGCCATAGAAATTACAGGCAATCCTGTCGGTACAGTTGTTCTTTCAGGTGCAGGTGCAGGAGAATTTCCAACTGCCAGTTCAGTTGTAGGAGATATTCTTGCAATAAATTCAGAATTAAATAAAAATGATTACATTCTTCCTATGATGAGATGCAGACACGAAGAAAATGCTATTCCTGTAAATATAAATGATACATTTAACAAGTATTATATTTCTATAACTGCGCCAAACGCCATAGGTATTATTGCAAAAATCGGAACAATTTGTGCTAACAAAAATATTAGTCTTTCAAGTATTCTTCAAAAAGAGGTTTTTAAAAACAAAACTGCAGACATAACAGTTATAACTGAAAAATGTCAAGAAAAACTAATAAAAGAAGTTGTTAATGAGTTAAATGACTGCACAGTAAACAGTCTTATCAGAGTAGCTGAATAAAAAGAAAAGGATTAAAAAATGTACTATCAAGGTCTTATTAATAAATACAAAGAATATTTACCTGTAAATGAATTTACACCTATCGTAACTCTAAATGAAGGTAACACTCCATTAATAAAAGCTGATAATTTAGCAAAAAAACTAGAACTTGATGCAGAAATATATCTAAAATTTGAAGGTTCAAATCCGACGGGAAGTTTTAAAGACCGCGGTATGACAATGGCTGTTACAAAAGCAAAAGAAGCAGGTTCTAATGCAATTATCTGCGCATCAACAGGTAACACAAGTGCTTCAGCAGCAGCTTATGGAGCAAAAGCCGGACTTAAAACCTATGTTTTAATTCCTGATGGATATATTGCACTTGGTAAACTTTCACAAGCTATGATGTATGGCGCAGAAATTATTGCTATTCAAGGCAATTTTGACCAAGCTTTAGAAGTTGTAAGAAAAATCTCTGAAGATTATCCTATTACACTTGTAAATTCTGTTAATCCATTTAGAATAGAAGGACAAAAAACAGGTGCATTTGAAATCTGTGATGCACTCGGACAAGCCCCTGATTATCATTTTATACCGGTTGGAAATGCAGGAAATATAACTGCATACTGGAAAGGTTACAAAGAATATAAAGCTGCGGGTAAAATTGAAAATTTACCTAAAATGATGGGATTTGAAGCTGAAGGCGCTGCTGCAATTGTAAGAGGAGAACGAATTATGAACCCTGAAACAATAGCAACTGCAATAAGAATAGGTAATCCTGCCAGCTGGACTAAAGCAGAAGAAGCACGTGATGAAAGTAAAGGTACAATTTCATCAGTAAATGATGACGAAATTATTGCTGCATACAAACTTATTGCTAATTGCGAAGGAATTTTGGCAGAACCTGCAAGTGCTGCATCCGTTGCCGGACTTATAAAATGTCGTCATACAATTAAAACAGGTGCAAAATGTGTTTGCATTTTAACAGGAAACGGTTTAAAAGATCCTGACAGTGCAATAAAATATTCAGGCACAGAAGTTAAAAAAACATCTGCTGATATAAAAGATATTTTAAAAATAATGAGTTTTTAATAAAATTTTTATAAGCGTTAAATAAATTTTTAAAAAATATGTAAAGATATGTAACAATTTTATTTAAATTCCTAAAGAAAACATTAAAAATGACGATATAAACCTT
>DJYG01000019.1:0-18248 GCA_002450015.1 Cyanobacteria bacterium UBA6984
ATTCAATAATTGCCATGTTTTTAGGTGTTTATTAAGAAATGTAACAAATTTAAAAACATGAAAATTATTGATATGACATGATTATGGCGGTACAAGGTAAAAACCTTGTACCGCCATAATCATTTTTTATTTTTATAAAAATTAATGTCCTGCTGTTAACACTTTGTCAATTAAACCGTATTCCATTGCTTCTTGAGCTGATAAATAGTGATCGCGTTCACAATCTGCAACAACTTTTTCAACTGCTTGTCCTGAATTTTCTGCAATAATTTCTGTTAACATTTTTTTCATTCTAAGAATTTCTTTTGCTTCAAGTTCTATATCAGTTGCTTGACCCTGAGCCCCGCCTAAAGGCTGGTGAATCATTATTCTTGCACTTGGCAATGCCATTCTTTTTCCTTTTGTTCCTGAACATAGCAAAAATGCGCCCATTGATGCAGCTTCACCAATACAAATCGTTGAAACATCTGCTTTAATCAATTGCATAGTATCATATATAGCCATACCCGCGGTAATAACACCACCCGGACTATTAATATATAGCATAATATCCTTTTCTGGGTTTTCACTATCTAAAAGTAATAATTGTGCAACTATTGAATTTGCTAAATCATCATCAATTTCATCACCTAAAAAAATTATTCTTTCTCTTAATAATCTTGAAAATATATCAAAAGAACGTTCCCCTCTTGATGATGCTTCAATAACAGTCGGAACATAGCTTAAAATTTTTGCTCTTTCCAAATTTTCCATTTTATCTCCTTTTTATATATTCATAATACTATAAATTTTTTTTTATATCTATCTATCTTTTATCATTGAAATTAATGAATTTATTTTAGACATTGTTACATTTTGCACCTTGCTAAAAAATTCAGCATAATTAAACGTTTTTACACTATCTATAATATTATTTGCGCGTTTTTTAAAATATTCCGCATTTATTTTTTCTGTATTTATTTCTTCATTATATGCTCGTCTTATAGGTGAATAAAAACTACCTAAACCAGCACCAAAATCTGCAATTTCTTCAAATGGCACTGAAGTCACATCTACATTTTTTTCTCTTAACTGAGCAATTAAAGTCTCAAATCTTTCATCTACATAAACTTTATTTGGACCAACAACAAGAATGCTTGCCGCATATTTTTTAGCATCTTCAGGAGTTATATCAATAAATTCCCAATTTTGCAAAGGTCTTGGTAAATCACTTGTAATAGCTGACGGAACTCTTATTGCCAAATCAGGTCTTACCAATGTTAATACAGAGTTTAAATGAATAAAACCTGTTATATCAATAGAATAAACTTTATAATTGTGTCCTAAAACAGCTTGCAACCATCTTATACCACTTGAGCTTGTTCCTCTGCCTGAATGTCCGACATAGACATTTTTTCCATCCACAAGAACATCGCTACCTTCTAAATATAAACCTTTTTCATTAAAAGTAGGTGATGGAATAGGTACTGCAATATATCTGATTGATGGATCATCTTTTACATAAGGTCTAAATATTTTTCTTACAATAAATCTTTCTTTATCACGCATTGGAACACGTTGCGCACATTCAATAACATTATTACCAATTACTATAACAGCATCTTTTGGATATAAGAAATTATGTCCTTGTTGAACATATTTCATATACTGTAATTCAGATACATCAAGAACCTCCGGATTTAGTCTGGAAATTTTTATATCCTTTTCTTTCAATGTTTTTGAAACATTGTCAGATTCCTCGACTATTTTTCCGTAAGAATAAGGATTAACAAGCTGAATTGGTTTCCCTGCCGCTGTTTTTATATTTGCTTCATTGTTAATTATATAACCATAACCAAGTATAGATTTGTGCATTTGAGGTACAGATAACATATTTGGCGAACCTAAAATTACATTTTCTAATGTATCCCATTCATGCTCAACATACACTGCAGCATCTCTATTTATAGTCTTTGTAGGAATGGCCATAAACACTATAACTAAAACCGCAAGTACAAATGCTAACAGATTTATAATCTTTTTCATTATTATTTTAACCCCTAATAAAAGTTTTAAGCGGAGTATTAATTTACTCCGCTTTTGTTATTGTTTTAAGAAAGATTCATAATTTCTGGCAAGTAGGTGAGAACGTACTTGATTTATCAAATCAAGTGCTACACCAACCATGATGATTAATGAAGTAGCACCAATCCCTTGCAATGTCTTAATATTAGTAATATAAGACGCAAACGAAGGAACTAAAGCTATTATACCCAACGCAACAGCACCGATAAAAGTTGTTTTGCTTAAAATTTTATCTAATGCCTCTGCTGTTGGCTTACCGGGTTTTATACCCGGAATAGATGAACCATATTTCTTTAAGTTTGTTGCAATATCCTTTGGCTGCATATTAGGCATAATTGATGCATAAAAGAATGTTAATGCAAAAATTAATAAGAAATATATTATGTAATATGGTATGCCATCAGGGCTTAAAAATTGAGTTAACCCCATAACAGCATTTTTTATTGCTCCTGCAGGTAAATTTGATTGTCCAACTAAACTAAGTACTGTTGTTGGGAACAATAAAATTGCAATTGCAAAGATTATCGGCATTACACCACCGGGATTAAGCTTGAATGGTATAAAAGTATTTACACCGCCATATACTTTATTTCCGACCTGACGCTTTGGATTAATAATTGTTACTTTTCTTACTGCTTCTTGCATAATAACAATAACAACCATTGTTACAAAGAATATAAGCAACAATGCAAATAATCCAAAACCTAAAGATGGATCTCTTGATACCATTTGAGCCGTTCTTGAGGTATAAATAGGTATTCCTGAAATAATACCAACAAATATTATTAAAGAACCTCCATTACCGATACCTTTTTCTGTTATAAGTTCAGATATCCACATTACAAGGACAGAACCTGCTGTTAATACTGCAACTGAACTTACATAGAACAATAAATGATTATTAACTGTTATTGCTCCCGGTAAGTGACTCATATAAACCATAAAAATAACTGCTTGGAATGCTGCTAAAACTACGGTAAATAACCTTGTATATTGAGATAATTTTCTTCTGCCGGCTTCACCTTCTTCTTTTTGTAATTTTTCTAAAGAAGGTATTACAACGGCCATTAATTGAATAATAATTGATGCCGTAATAAATGGTCCAATACCTAATGCAAATATTGATACTTTACCTAAAGCACCGCCGGAAAATAAATCTAAAAAACCTATAATATTATTTCCTGATGCAATATTTGAAAATATAGCATTGTTAATACCAAAAACAGGCAACTGAACACCGAATCTGAATGCAGCAATCATTAAAATAGTAAAAATTATTTTACTTTTTAATCCTGAAGCATTCCACATAGACATTAAGTCGGCAGATGTCGGCAATTTCATTTTTCCTTGTTGCATTATACTAATTCAACCTTTCCGCCTGCTGCTTCAATTTTTTCTTTTGCTGATGGTGTAACGTAATTAGCTTTAACTGTAACAGCTCTTTTAATTTCACCGTTACCCATAACTCTTAAACCTTCAGTTGAAGGGTGAGCTTTTTTAATTTCCTTTAGAGAATCTAAAGAAATTTCTTCTAATGACAATCTATCAATAGCGTTAACATTAATTTCAGCATATTTAATTTGGTTGATAATTTTGAAGCCTTTTAATTTAGGCATTTGTCTGTATGATGGCATTTGACCACCTTCAAAACCTCTTTTAGAACTTCTTCCTGCACGTTGTCCTTCACCATTAGCACCACGGCAAGAAGTTTTACCATGACCTGAAGCACGACCGCGACCAAATCTTTTAGATTTTTTTGTTGAACCTTCTGCAGGTTTTAAATCTTCTAATGTAATCATATTATTTTCCTTCTTTCTAAATTTTAAATTATTCTTCTACGACTTTTACAAGATGAGAAACTTTATTAACCATACCCATAATTGTTGCACTCGGCATATGTTCTACAACTTGATTTAATCTTTTTAAACCTAAAGCAGCAACAACTTTTTTTTGTGCAGGAGATGCACCGATTACGCTGCCAACTAATTTAATTTTAATTTTTTGTGTTTGAGTTTTAGCCATTTTTATAATCCTTTTTATAATAATTATAGTAATAACGAAATTAGCCTATAGACTAATTTAATAATTCAGCCATTGTTAAACCGCGTTTTTTAGCAACATCTGTAAATGGTGCTAATTTTTGTAAAGCGTCCAATGTTGCATTTGCTGCGTTTAAAGGTGATTTTGAACCTAAAGATTTAGACAAGATATTTTCAATACCTGCTAATTCTAATACTGAACGAACAGCACCACCTGCAATAATACCTGTACCTTGTGCAGCAGGTCTTAACATAACAGCACCTGCACCTGATTCACCTGTAATTGGGTGAGGAATTGTTGTTTTAAAAATAGGTACATTGATTAGGTTTTTACGACCATCCGCAATTGCTTTTTGAATAGCAACAATAACTTCAGATGCTTTTGCACAACCTACACCAACTTGACCTTTTTGGTTTCCAACGATAACAACGGCACGGAAGCTTAATTTTTTACCACCTTTAACAACCTTTGTTACACGTCTGATTTGTACTACACGTTCTTGCCATTCTGAAACAGGTTTTTCTTCTGTTGTTTCGATTTTTTTACGTCTTGAACGTTGTTTTCTTTCACCTTTTTCTCTTGCTGCATCTTCAAACTCTTCATGAGCTTCTTCTGCAACTTCTTCTGAAGCTGTTTCTTCAACTGTTTCTTCTTGAGTTTCTACAGCTTCTGTTTGTTCTAATTTTTCTTCTTCGTTTGACATTTTTACCTTCCTTATAAAGTAATAACTATGTGTTCTTTTAATATTTTTTTGAATACGCCAAAATACAAAGCATTTAAGCCTATTGGAATTCATATTCAACGTGAGTTTTTCTGACAAGCTTTATACTAATACAAACAACTTTATAATGCAAGCAAACTGTTAAAATAAATTTAAATTGTAAAAAATATTTAACTTTTATACATAAAATAGCAATTTTTTTCTTGAGAGCATTTAAAATATATGTAAAAAGGAAGGAAAACATGCAAGGTTTATCAATAAATCCGGTTATAACTCAACAAACACAAGCAAAAACACACAAATGTGATTGTCATGACTGTTGTTGTTGCGGAAATTCTCAACCAAAACCACAAATACCTGACTCATTTCAAAAGAGTTACGTAGGTATAATTCCGCCAAAAGATTATAAACCTGATCCTTATGCAGGGTTAGGACCTGAATTATCACCTCAAGAAAAATTGAAAAAGAAATGGGAAGATTTGAAAAAGCCTATGTATGCAAATGCACCAAAGGCTGAGCCGCAAGAAGAAACAGCTAAAAAATCTTTCGGACAAAAAGTTTTAGATAAAGTTAAAGATTTTGGTCAAAAAGTCAAAAACTTTTTTACAAATTTATTTAATAAGCAAAAAACAGAAGGTTAATAAAAACCTTCTGTTTTATTATCTGCATGAAATATTACTTGTAGATAAAGTAATATCTTTATTATTTAAGCATTTGCCTCTGCCATCTACTTTTAAGTAATCTGCATTATCATTTTGAACTATCCAAGCTGCAGCATAAGTTCCTGATTGAACTACATTACTTATTATTTTTGAATTAGTTAAATCATCATACCCCTCAGGAAAAACTTCACCTGTATCTCCATCAATTATAAATCGAAAGATGTCTTTTCCAAAAGTATTTGACCCTTTATTTACTCCATCAATATCAATAGTGATATATGCAACAGCACCACTTTTATTTGATATACCGGAACACCATATTCCTGTACCATCAGATAAAATAGCACCTTCACCTGAAACCATAGTTAAACTAGGTAAATCAGGTCCATTGTGGAGTATAGATTCATTCAAAGATTTTAATTCAAACATATTCACACAGGCTTTTGCGGTTAATGCTGAATTTGGGTCACATTTTTTAGTTATTTTTAAAAAGTCAGACATTCTTTCCAATATTGTTGAACCGCTAGTTTCTATTTGATTAGCTGACATATTCTTTTGTGCAGCCCAGGTATTATAAGGTCCATAAACAACTATTGCTCGACCCATTGCGTCATTTAAATTTGAATATACCTTTTTAACTTTTGCAACTTTTTCTTTGTCACCTGTTGAACTGTTTAAGTTTGGTAATGTCAATGCAGCAACAACACCAATTATGCCCATTACGATTAATGTTTCAGCTAGGGTGAACGCAATTGTTTTAGAAAAAAGTGAACTGTGAACTTTAAATAATATTTTTTTTAACATGTTATACTTCCTTTCTTTATTTCTTTATTTATATTTTCGTCATACTGAGCGTTTGCGAAGTATCCGGTTGCTTTTTCTGGATTCTTCGTCTAAAGCCTCAGAATGACATTTTTTGTACTTGTTTGTATTTTATTTTTGTAATGGATTGCTTCGCTATCGCTTGCTATGACAATACTTAAAATTTTTTTTAAATCGCATGAACACATAAAGGGTGTACTGTGACATGTAAAAGTATTGATTTTACTGACTTTTTTAAAATAAAAACGTGCAAAAACAAGTCTTTTTAATTAGGCTTGCAATCAGCTAAAACATTTGTTATAATTAGAAATAATAAATATCTACATGTCACAGTACACCCTATTTAGTGAGGGTTTGTTTTTTACTTTATTTTGATTTTTTAATTATACAATAACTTTGTATTCAAAACTAAAACTGATATTCTAATAAATCTTATTATTTTTTGAATTTCCGAATTGAATTGTAAATTTTTGTAAAAAATATTTTAACAGAGCTAATTTTTTTTAATTTATATTCCGATATATAACATGTATCTTCCAAATGAAGATTTGTAGATGGAGAAGAAATTGTATGACACACATAAATAATGTTCAAGCATTAAATGTTAGTGAAATAAAGGGCAAAGTAACAGAAGGTTTTGCATCTTTATTCATTTCAGATGCAAAACAAAACGAAATAATGAATTCCATTTACGAAGCAGACAGAAAAATGAATGCCGCAAATCGTAATATTGATGGTGCAAATGATGAACTTGTAAAAGCTGACAATGCACAAAGTGAAGCCAATACTAAAAAATCAGATGCAACATCACAAGAAAGTAATGCAAAAGGCAAAAAAGACAGCGCACCAACAGTTGATAATGTCGCTCAAAAACGAGGTTCAACTGAACAATCAGCAGTCAAAGCAGACTCACAAGTTCAATCTGTACAGCAATCAACAGCTAAAGTTGAAAATATATCCTCGTCTGCAACTCAAAAATCTGATACAACAGCATCAAAATTAGACAATCACGGAACAGAAATACAAAATTTGATTGCTTCAAGCGAAACTGCTGCTGCGGAAATAGAATCATTACAAAATAAAAATAATGATGGCACAGGTGTTGGTACTTCAAGCGCATATTCACTATCAACAGGTGCAGAAATAGAAGAACAAAAAGCAAAAGGTCAAAACCAAAATGGTGAAGATGTAAGCTCAAGAGTTGATGCAAAAATGTCTGAAATTCAAAACAATTCAGACAAAATTGATTCATTAACTTCACAAGCTTCTTCTGAACAAGCAGATGCACAAAATCAAGTTTCTGAAGCAACACAAAACGCTCAAGCTGAACAATCAACGGCTGAAAGTGCAAAATCAGAAGGAGAACAAGAAAAAAATAATTTAAATCAAGTTTTAGAATTTACAAAACAAGTTGCAACCGTTGGAGATTTACTTGATTCAACAGGAACAGTTCTTAATGCTGTTGGTGTTGGTTTACAAGCAGCAGGAGTAACAACAACAGCAACAGGCGGCGCAGTAACAGCTACCGGCGGTGTTCTTACTGGATTGGGTGCAGGATTGACAGCTTTGGGAATACCTTTGTGTGCGTTCTTTGGCGCAGGCGCTCCTGTTGTAGCTGGTGGAAGTACAACTTCCGCAGGCGGTGTGACTACAACAGCAACAGGCGGAACAGTTACAGCAGCAGGTGGAGCATTAAACGGAACAGGGACTGCTATTAATGTAACAGCAAAAGCTTTAAATGCCGCAGGTAAAGGTCTAAAAATCGCAACAACTGCAACTAATGGTGTTGTTCATGGAGCTCAAGGGAAATGGGATAAAGTAGCTCAAGATGCAGCAGGATTTACGGTAAATCTTGCAGGTACAACAGCAGCATTAGGCGGTATTGGTAAAAACTTAGACGGCAAGTTACAAACAGTAACAAATTTTGCAAGTAAGCATAAAGATTTATTATCAACTGCCCAAGATACAGCAAATGCAATTAAAGACGGCGTGAAAACATATCAAGATATAAGAGATGGCAAAGACTTATCTCAAATTGCTATTGATGGTATATCCGCTTTATCTTATGGCACAGGTGCAGCAGGTTTAGATAACATTAGTGACTTAACAAACGGTCTTTCTTACGGAATTGCAACAGCTAAAGATGCCGCTAACGGCGAATATGTAGATGCAGGACTAAATGCATTAAGCGCTCTTGCAAGCACTGATGCAGTCCACACAAGACACATGGCTGACAAGACTGATTCTGACAGTGCATTAGGAAAATATCTGAGCGGCGCTGCTAAATCTGAAAGTACTTTATACAAAGCTAGCGGTAAAATTCAAAATGTTTACGACAACTGGTTTAAATCAGACGACAGTCAACCAACTTCAGCACCAATGATTGTTCAAAACTACAATGATTCATCATATAACCAAGATACCCCTATTGTAGCACAAAATACAAGTAATTCTAAAGAGGCGCAAACTCGGTCATCAAACGAAAAAAGAAGACAAGAATTACGAGCATAAGTCATTTAAATCTGTTTCTTGAATATATAATTTAAAAATATTTCTTTAAGATTAAAAAAATAGAATAATTTATACGTGTATAAATTATTCTATTTTTTATGCTATCTTTATATAGGTGTTATAAATCTAAAGGAAAGAAAATGAAAAAAATCATTGTACTAAATGCAAGTCCGAGAAAAAACTTCAATACAGCAAAATTGTTAAAAGAAGCTCAAAAAGGTGCTGAATCTTCTGGTGCGGAAACAGAATATTTTAATCTTTATGATTATAATTTTTTAGGTTGCAGAAGTTGTTTTGCCTGCCAGAGAAAAGGTAGCACAACAAACGGAATATGTGCTATTAAAGATGACATAAGACCTATTCTTGAAAAATGTATAAATGCAAATGCAATAATAATTGGTAGTCCAGTATATTTCTCTTACCCAACAGGAGTGTTTAGAAATTTTATAGAAAGATTATTGTTTGCAAATCATACATATATGGTTGACAAAGAACATGGTGGTTTAAAACGGCAATTAGATAAAGTTATTCCAACAGGTGTTATATTCACGATGAATTGTCCCGAAGAACTTGCAAATAAAATAAATTATAACATCATACTAGATGAAAATGTTAAAAGTTTAAACCATATAATGGGATATGCCGAAGGACTTTGTGCCTATGATACATATCAATTTGCTGATTATTCAAAATATAATTGCGATTTGTTTAATGAAGAAGCAAAAGCTAAAGTTCGTGAAATTCAATTCCCTAAAGATTTGGAAAAAGCATTTTATTTAGGTAAAAAATTAATTGAAATGGATTAATAAAATGAAAAAGTACACAAAAACATACAACATTATACTTGATAATATGGACTTAAATCAATACAGATTAAGACCAATTTCAGCTATTACATATTTACAAGACGCATTTGCCAGATATTGTGCAACCAAAAGAATGGCGGCTTACGATTTGTTTGCTACAAATCAATATTGGGTAGTAACAGAATTTAATATGGACTTTATTGATGATTTACCGTTTTGGTCAGAAGAAATAAAGGTAGAAATATGGATTTCAGAATTATCAAAATTAAAAATATATACAGATTTTAAACTATACTACAACGACAAAGTTTTTACACAAGGAAATGCTCTATGGTTTATTTTGAATAAAGAAACAAAAAAACCGTCAAAAACTGATGCTGTTGCAGAAAAATTTGAAATTTATGATGAATTCGTATTGGGTGAACACAAAAAATTTGTTATTCCTGAACAAACTGAAGAAGTAAGCAAAATCACACATATAAATAACTTGTCTGACCTTGATTTTAATAACCATGTAAATAATAAAAGTTACATAAATCTTGCAGAAATGACAGCTAGCAGCGAGTTTAAAAAAACTTACGCTTTAAAAAATCTAAACATAAAGTTTAACAAAGAAACTTTTTTAGGCGACACATTAACTTGTACAACATACAAAACTGCCATTCCGGATACATATAACCATATTATAGAAAAAGATGGTGTTTCAGTTTGTGATATTTCAACATCGTGGAAAGAAAAAACTAATGATGTCAACATTGTGGATTATAACTTAAAAGTAAGACAAGAAAAATAAATTCAAAATTATGGGCAAAATATTAAATATAAAAAAATTTTTTTTTATATACTTATTAATGCATCTTTTATTGTGGTCTTGTATTGCATTATTAAGACAATTATTACCAATTGATGCGGCAGAAAGCATATATTGGGGTTCATTATGCGATTGGGGAACAAACAAACATCCGCCATTGGCAGGTTGGATTTCATATTTTGTTTACAATATAACTGGCAAACTGGACTTCTCAATATATTTTTTGGGACAAATATTTATAATAATCGGATTATTTTATGTTTATAAAATCGGTACATTATTTTTGGAAGAAACAAAAGCTATTCTTGCAACAATGATTATGGAAACATGCTATGTATATTCGTACTGCACAATATACGATGGTTTTAATCCTAATTTTTTGCTGTTTTGTTTTTTACCAATGATAGTTTATTATTTTTATTTGGCAATAAACAAAAATAAATTATCAGATTGGGTTATTCTTGGTGTTTTGGCAGGATTGGCATCTTTGGCAAAATATCAATCTATAATGCTATTTATTCCGATTTTTTTGTTTATTATTTTTACAAAACAGGGCAGACAACAAATTAAAAAATCAGGTTTGTATGTTTCTTTATTCATTGCATTTTTAATATTTTTACCGCATTTTATTTGGCTTTTTAAAAATGATTTCTTTTCTTTAGGGTATTTTATAGAATCAGAAATTAAATATTCTGATTATTTTAATAATAATGTTAAATATATACTCTCACCTGCTTTATTTTTATTCAGACAATTCATAACAATACTAGGAATTATTTTTATATATTTTTCCGCAAAAATAATTTTTAAAAGTCCGATGAAATTTAATAAAGAATTAAATTCCAACAGCATATTTTTAATATATACAGGAATATTGCCACTGTTGATACAAACAATTCCGGGATTTTTAAACGGTGCTTTTATGATTCCGGTTTGGGGATTTACATTGTTATTTTTAACCGGTGTTTTAATATTTTATTTTTTCCCTATGGATATATCTGAAAAAATCATAAAATACATAATCTCTTGGATTTTCGCTTCTATGATAGTTATATCAGTAATATTAACTCTTGTTTACACAACAACAAGAGATTTACCATTGCTATTTCCAACAAAGAAAATACATCAAGATATAACGAAAATATATAAAGAACAAACAGGAAAAGATTTGAAATATATAGCAGGATTTATCGAGTTTAGTATTCCAATAAGCCTATATGACAGTAAAATCATAACTATATTAGATTGTTGGAGACATTCAAATCCTTGGATAAAAGATATCAAAAAAGAAGACGTTCTTTTTATAGACAGATATAAAAGCTTTGTTATTAATGATGTTAAGGCAATTTTTCCTGAAACAAATCCGTCTGATATAAAAATTTATAAAAGAGAAATAACAGTTAAGAGCTTAATTGGCAAAAATAAAAAATATAACATAAACTATGCAATAATAAAAAAACAATAGACAATAAAACGCAAGAAACCAATCGTGATATAATGCTAATATAATCGGGGGTATAATATGGAAATATTTTTATTTTTAGGTGGATTTTTTACAGGAGCTATTATTGTTGCTTTTATTTTTGTTTTTATAGGAAACAAAAATAAAAAATCTTCAGACGAACTGACCAAACAAATGGAAATGAATTTTGAAAATTTAGCTAACAAAATTTTTGAACAAAATTCAGAAAAACTAACATCAACAAATAAAGAACGGCTAGATGATTTCTTTCAAAAATTTAAAGAAAAAATTGAAGATTTTGAAAAACGCACAAATGAAAAATTCAAATGTGAAAACGAAAATTTTATCAAATTTGATGAAAACATCAAACATTTTCTTGAAGCAGGTTCAAAAATAGCACAAGACACCTCAACTTTGACAAAAGTTATGAAATCTGACAACAGAACTCAAGGACAATGGGGCGAAATTGTTTTAGAAAAAGTTTTAGAAGCTTCAGGACTCAGAAAAGATGAAGAATATGAAATCCAAAAATCAGCAACAGTTGAAGGTCGCCCTGATGCAATTGTCAGACTACCTGAAAATAAATGCGTAATGATTGATGCAAAAACTTCATTAGCATCATTTTCAGCATATTTAGAAGCCGAAACTCAAGAAGAAAAAAATCATTATTTAAAAGAGTTTAAAGAATCAACAAAAGCTCATATTGCAGGCTTAACAAAACGAGATTATACACCCGATGACAGCAGCATTTCTCCTGAATACGTATTAATGTTTATTCCTATCGAAAGTTGTTATTCTTTAATGTTCTGTGATGATAATACATTATGGGATTATGCGTGGAAAAATAAAATCATGCCTGTATCACCATCAACACTGTTAGCAAGTTTAAAAATAATAAATTCATTCTTAGTTGTTAATCGCCAAAACGAAAATGCACAAGAAATTTCAAGACTTGCAACAAAAATGTTGGATAAATTCTCTGATATGGTCAAAAATATACGCGCTGCCAGAGAAAAAATTGATGCAGGTTTAAAACAACTTGACGGCAGAGATAGTTTAATTGTTAACGCGGAAAAAATGACCGAACTTGGAGCAGTAATGAATAAATCAATGCCATTGCCTGAAACAAAAGATTTAATAAGCTAAAATAAAAACGTAAATTTATTAATACATAACAAAAAAGCCGCCATCGGCGGCTTTTTTTTGTTTAACCATTATGCTTATGAGAATAATTGGAAATCTTTTTGAGCATGATTTGTTACCAAATTTTGAACAGAATTTATTTCTGTTGTAATTGAGCTATATTCTGTTTCAAGTCTTCTCATTTGAAGATCCATTGCTTTTTCTTTTCTATCAATTTTGTTAAGTTCTGAATTATATTTTGATTCAGCAGCCGCATCATCTGATTTATCATATTCAGTCAGAACATCCGTATTTGCTTCCAATGATACGACTTTACCATCCTTAACAAGAGCCAAATAACCATTCAACAAGCCTTGAATTAAGAATTGAGAATTCTGACACTTTTTATATGTTTCGTTTTCAGGAACTTGTGTTGTTTCTTCATACGACGACTCTAAATAAGCTTTATATTCATTTTCATAATTTGCCTGCTTTGTTTCATAATTATTCCAAGCTGTGATTTTGTTATTATATGTTTGCGTTTCCTGTTGTAGTTCAGTTTCAGTTTTATCATATACAACAGGTTGACTTGCATAAAAGTTCGCTAATACCGTTTTTGCTTCCTGTAAAACTTTTTGCAATCCACTTACAGAAGAATTAACATCTGAATCAATTTTATCAATACCCACCTTTTCAAAAGCTTCATTACACTCTTTCAATTTAAGCATAATATCTTTCACAGGTTGGTTGTTATCCCTATTTTCAGTTTTTTCTTCTAAATTTAATATCAAATTTTCTACCGAATCAACAATATTACCTTTCATTTTTGTTAAATCTTCTTCTTTATCAAGCCTATTTTTGTCTGCACTACAATCCTTTTCAGCCCAATCATTAACCGTATCAATTAAATCCTGTATACTGCCCAAAGCCTTACTTGAAATAGCATTTTGTATTTTATCAGACTCTTTTGCTGTCAAATTAACTCTTGTTGGTTTTTCCGTTGGTTTTGCAAAACCTGGTCTTTCTGGAGCAACAGGCTCGCTTTTTTTATATTTAATAGTTCTAATAGTTGTATTTTTAGCAGCTATTTCTTCATCAGAAGTTCTCATTACACTATAACCCATTGCCTCTAAGTCCTTTAGAGTAATTGGTTTATCATCTTTTGTTTTCAAAGTCTGATTATTTAATTTATCTGAATATTCCAATGAAAGATTATCTTTATCAGCAGCTAATCTTAACTTTGACATTGCCAAATTTTGTTGCTTCATACTGCATTGTGACAATCTCGAAGTCAGTGTTAATAATCTTGCTTGTGATGCTGCTAAACCCATAAACGGCTCCTTTGTTTTTTACATAGCACATGATGAACACATATTATGTAAAATATATTCTGTCTATAACAACTTTGATTAAAAAGTTTTTGGTATGCTCTTATATTTAATCTCCGTGTTACATGTATATAAAGTCTATTTTGCCATGAAAATTGCCTTTTTTCTGATTTATTATATCAGAAAACTTTACATTTGTTAACATGTATTTTTATATTTTTTGGAAAAATATTACAATTTGTAACAAGCATTAATCACAACTTTATATTATTTTATTGAACAGCTTTTTTGTTTTTTATAAAATTTTTTTGTCGGAGGATTTTATGAACATCAATAAAAAAAGAATTTTAATAGTTGATGATGATGATGAAATTAGAGAACTTTTAGAATTTGATATAGGACAAAGCGGTTATGTCGTTGATACAGCAAAAAACGGTTTAGAAGGTTTAAATAAAGCTCTTAACAATTCTTATGACTTAATTTTGCTTGATGTTATGATGCCTAAAATGAACGGTTTTGACGTTTGCAAAAATATTCGTCAGGCAAAACTTGCTATTCCGATTTTAATGCTCACTGCAAAAGGAACTATTGAAGATAAAACTGATGGTTTTGACAGCGGAGCAGATGATTATATTGTTAAACCGTTTGATATACAAGAAGTATTGTTAAGAATTAGAGTTCTTTTAAGAAGAAATCAAGTAGAAGAAACAAATTCTATTACGGATGAAATTTTAAGTGCAGGTGACATTAAAATTTATCCTGAGACTTTAGAATGTACTATTATAAATAAAAGAGTAAAACTTACTCCTACTGAATTTGAAATTTTATATTCGTTAATGCAGCATTTTAATAATGCAGTAACTCTTGCAACATTGTTAGATGAAGTTTGGGGATACGACAGCAATGAAGATGTTCGTATGCTAAGAGTTCATGTTGGAGGTTTGAGAAATAAAATTGAAGAAAATGCAAAAACTCCAAAATATCTTCACACAGTAACGAATGTTGGTTATAAACTCACACCTTTTGCGGAATAACACAAATGGATATTCAAACATTACGAAAAATAAATAAAATAAAAAAAATTCTGCACCCTAAAAGATTAAAAATTGCAGAACAAATTTTAATTGTGCTTTTCGTCGCATTACTTGTACCTATGATTATCAGCGGCATAGTAATAAATAACATTAACCAACAAGCTATGCGTAATCAATTAAGAACATCTGCGATTTTAATTGCAAACATGGTATCAGATGAACTTGATGTATTTTTTAAAATTGCAAATAATGAACTTGAACAAATTAGCAACACCCTTGATTACATTCCTCAAGGAAATGCTAAATTAAATTATATAGAAAAAACAAAAAAGAACTCCATTTATTTTCAAGATATAAAAATTGTTGATAATTATGAAAAAATTGAACAACTTAAAAATAAAGACAGTATGAACAACTGCTTTTTAATGTACCAAAAATTATCAAATAATAAATACCTTGTTGCCATATTCAATAATGAAGATTTGAACAAGTATATGTTTAAATCACTCAAAGATGACGCAAGACAAATATATGTTATTGATACATCAGGAAAAATAATTGCAAAACATAATTACACAGAAGAGTTATATAAAGAATCAATTAATTTACTACCAAAAAAAATTACGGATAATCGCGCAATTATTTACGGTAACAGGAAAAATCAACCTATTGCATATATACACAAAACTAATCCTGATTTAATGATTATTGTAAATACAACAGCTAAAATTACCGAATACACTATAAATGAAAACCGATTTAAATTATTGATGGCAATAATTATTTCATCACTAAGCATATTCATAATTATCGCTTTATATGTTTATTATATGTATATTAATATAAGACAACTTTTCAAAGGAATAATGGCAGTATCTAAGGGAAGTTATGAGCGTAGAATTCGTCTTCTAAAAACCATTTTTACACCTTATGAAATAGTCTTTTTAGCATCTGAATTTAATAAAATGGCATCTGAAATTCATAAATCGTATATTCAATTAAAAGAACAGAATGTAAAACTTGAACAACTGAACGAATTTCGTTCAAATCTTATTGACACAGTAAGCCATGAACTAAGAACACCGCTTACAAGTATTCAAGGATACACCTCACGATTACTTAGAAAAGACATAACCATAGATGAAGAAACAAAACAAAAGTCATTACGCATTATAAAAAGACAATCAGAAAGATTAAAGCGTCTAATAGAAGATTTGCTTGTTATCCCCGATATTGAACGCGACAGAATACGTGTTGCACTAGAACCGGTATGGATTTCTGATACTGTTGAAAATGCCATAACATTGGTTAAAAATAGCGAAGAAAAAGAAATAATTAATAATATCTCTGAAGATTTTCCTCTTGTTATAGCAGATAAAGATAGAGCAGAACAAGTAATTGTAAACCTTATAGAAAATGCTGTTAAGTATTCAAAAGAAAATACTCAAATAACAATATCCGGAGAATACCATTCAGAAAATGCAACCATTAGCATAGAAAATCAGTGCGACAAAATACCGGAAGAAAAACTTAAAACATTATTTGAAAAATTTATAAGAATGGATGATAAAACAACAAGAACAACTAGAGGAACAGGATTGGGACTATTTATTGTAAAAGGTCTTGTTGAAGCAATGAATGGCAAAATTAAAATATCTTCAACCGATAATGTTGGTTTTAAAGTAGATATTACTCTGCCGCTGTTCAAATCTATAACACTTAAACCATAGGTATTTATAATGTTCATGGAAGATGCAATAGAAGTTGCAATACAAACAAAGAAAGACATTCCCATAGGGGCTGTTATAGTAAAAAATAATGAAATCATAGCATTTGCACATAATCAAAAAGAAGAACTGAAAGATGTTACAGCACACGCTGAAATACTTGCAATAAAAATGGCTCAAGAAGGGTTAAGAAGATGGCGACTAGAAGATTGTGACATGTATGTGACATTAGAACCTTGTCCAATGTGCGCATCTGCAATTATTCAATCAGGAATTAAAAATTTATATTTTGGTTCATTTAACACACAATATGGAGCATTAGGCTCTGCAATAGATTTACGAAAAATACACAATTCTAAATTAAAAGTATATGGCGGAATTTTAGAAGAAGCATGCGATAGTATATTAGAAGATTTTTTTAAGAGGTTGAGATGATAACAAAACATGAGCTTGATTTATTGGTAAACACATACGAAACAGAAGATTTTATTAAAGACGATCCAATTCAAATCCCACATAGATTTACAAATGAGGAAGACATAACAATTTCCGCATTTGTAACGTCATGCTTTGCATACGGAAACAGAAAAGTTTTTATTAAAAAACTGAATGAATTATTTGAAACAATTAATAACCAACCATATAAATATGTACTAAACTTTGAACCTAAAAAACTTCAAAATTTTAATTATAGATTTTCAAAATCCGTTGATGTAATTTGTTTTTTTGAAAAATTACATGAATTATACAAAACAAGCAATTTTAAAAAATTATTTCAAGAAAACTATAATGGTAATATACAAAACATGCTTCAAGCAATTTGTGATTATTTTTATTGTAATACAGAGCTAACACAAGGATATTGTCATTTAATTCCAAATCCCCAAAAAGGATGTGCGATGAAACGTATGAACATGTTTTTGCGTTGGATGGTCAGAAAACCGCCTGTCGATTTTGGAATTTGGAATTTTATCCCTCAATCAGAACTTTTAATACCTTTTGACACTCATGTTGCGAGAATGTCAAGACATTTAGGACTTTTAAAACGAAATTCAAATGATTTTAAAGCAGTAAAAGAATTAACAACTTGCCTAAAAAATTTTGATAATCAAGATCCTGTAAAATATGATTTTGCACT
>DJYG01000019.1:18390-18765 GCA_002450015.1 Cyanobacteria bacterium UBA6984
AGAACCTGCCGCCACTGTTGATTTTTAGATAATTCTAATACAAATAGAGGATATATCATACTAAAGTATAAAGTTCAAATTAAAGTTGTCGATAAAAAAGTCATAAGAGGAAAAGAGAAATTTAAATTTATAATAGGAGAATTACATTATGGCTATTAGTGTTAACACTAATCTTGTGTCATTAACTACGCAAAAATCATTAAGCAAATCAACAGATAAAATGAATACCGCAATGGAACGTTTATCTACTGGTTACAAAATCAATTCTTCAAAAGACGATGCAGCAGGCATGGCTGTTGCAACAAAATTAAATTATAAATTAACTTCGTATAACGTAGCAAAAAGTAACGCTCAAATGGGTGCATCAATGCTTGA